>NZ_DAHVSH010000103.1:0-10071 GCF_027324685.1 Haloactinopolyspora sp. | reverse complement strand
ATCAACGCCTGACCAGCCAATTCAGGGTTAACTCAGGGTCAAGCTCAGGGATAGGCTGTGGCTACCCCTACCTCCGGCCAGGGGGATCCCTGGATTGTCGGGCCGGTTCACTACGCTGGCGTCGTGACCGGACAGCGAGCGTTGTTCGTCGCCTTCGAAGGCGGCGACGGGGTGGGAAAGACGACTCAGCTTCATCGTCTCGCCGAGCATCTGCGCGCCCAGGGCCGCGACGTCGTCGTCACGCGGGAGCCCGGCGACTCTCGCATCGGTGAGCAGGTTCGCTCCATCGTCCTCGACGGCGGCGACCTCGACGTCCGGGCCGAAGCGTTGTTGTTCGCCGCTGACCGTGCCGACCACGTCGCTTCGGTCATCCGTCCGGCCTTGCAACGAGGGGCCGTCGTCCTCGTCGATCGCTACGTCGACTCGTCCGTGGCTTACCAAGGGGTCGGACGCGGTCTCGGGGCGGCCGAGGTCGCCGCCATCTCGGAGTTCGCGACCACCGGGCTGCGCCCGCATCTGACCGTCGTTCTCGATCTCGACGAGTCCGTCCGGCGTCGGCGGGTCGAGCAGCAGGGCTACGTCGACCGTATCGAACGCGAGCCCGATCACCTGCACGAACGGGTGCGGCAGGCGTTTCTCGACTTCGCGGCCAAGGCGCCGCAGCGCTACCTCGTCGTCGACGCGGCGCGCCCGGTCGACGAGATCGCCGCCGAAATCGCCGCCGCTGTGGACACGATCGATGCGAAGGTGCGCACATGACCGTATGGGACGCCGTCGTCGGGCAGACCGTCGTGCCCGGTTTGCAACGCACCGTGGCCGACGCCGCCGCGTACCTCGACGGCGGCCGCTTGGGCTCCATGACCCACGCCTGGTTGTTCACCGGGCCGCCGGGGTCCGGGCGATCGGTCGTCGCCCGGGCGTTCGCCGCGGCGCTGCAGTGTCCCCAGGGTGGGTGCGGGACGTGCTCGTCCTGCGTCGAAGTACGCGCGGGCACCCACCCGGACGTCGCCAACCTGGTCACCGAGGGCCTGAACATCCGCATCGGGCAGGTGCGCGACCTCGTCCCCCGTGCGGCGCTGCGCCCGGCCCGCGGCCGCTGGCAGATCGTGGTCGTCGAAGATGCCGATCGCCTCGGCGAGGACGCTGCCGATGCGTTGTTGCTCTCGGTCGAGGAACCGCCGGAGCGGACGGTGTGGATGCTCTGCGCGCCGACCGCCGAAGACATCGTGCCGACCATCCGGTCCCGATGCCGCGTCACTCAGCTGCGCACGCCGCCCTACGCCGACGTCGCTCGGTATCTCGCCGAATCCGAAGGCGTCGACGTCGCGACCGCCGAGTTCGCTGCCCGGGCCTCGCAGGGTCACGTCGGGCGTGCCCGCGCGCTGGCCACCGACGACGACGTCCGCCAACGCCGCGCCGAAGTCCTGCGGCTGCCGTTCAACCTCGCCGACTTGCGCCAGTGCCTCGACGCCGCCGCAACCCTCGTCGACACCGCGAAGGCCGACGCCGAACGGCACTGCGACGCACTGGACGAACGCGAGGTCGAGGAGTTGCGCAAGGCGCTGGGCGCGGGCTCCACCGGGCGCAAGCCGCGTTCGATGGAGGGTGCGGTCAAGGAACTCGAGCGCGAGCAGAAGCTGCGGCGCACCCGCGTGCAGCGTGACTCCATCGACCGGGCGCTGGTCGACGTGCTCGCGCTGTATCGCGACGTGCTGATGCTCCAGCTCGGCGTGCGAACCGAACTGGTCAACGAGGACATCCGCCCGTCGGTCGACCGGCTGGCCCGGTCCGGACGAGCCGAGGCCACGTTGCGCCGGATGGAAGCGGTCATGGCCGCCCGCGAGGCGCTGCAGGCCAACGCCGCCCCGCTGCTCACGCTCGAGGCGATGGCGCTCACCCTGCGCGAGGGCTGACGGCGGCATGACCGCCTCCGGGCCGTGGCGCCTCGTGGAGTCGCTGACGCGTTGGGCCGAGGCCACGCCGTGGTGCGACTGGTTGGAGCTTGGGGGGTCACTCGGGCGGGGCGCGGGCGATGCCGACTCCGACGTGGACGCAGGCGTGGGTGTCGAACTCGCGGACGCCTCGTACCTCGAGCGTCGTGATGCCGCGCTGGCGGCGGCGCGGACGTTCGCGCCCGTCGCCGACGAGCTCGTGCAGCATCTCGGCTCCGACGAGCGCCCAGCCGACCATCTGGTGATGCAGTACACCGACGGACGCCAGCTCAGCCTGGTCGTCATGGCCGCGCAGAACCGTCCCGGGCTGCCGCCGGGGTCACGTGCCTTGCTCGACCGCACCGGCCGCCTGGCCGAGCCGTACGTCCCCGATGTGGCCACGGCCAAACCCGAGCGGCAGCGCGAGTGGGCGTTCCTGGCGTGGTGGGCACTGACCGACGTCGCCAAGCACGCCAAGCGGGGTTCGGTGTGGCGGGCCGTCGAGTCGTTGCATGAGGCCCGCACCCATGCCTGGCGGCTGCATGCCGCTCGGGCCGACCTCGACTACCCGGCGTTCGGCGTGATCAGTGTCGAGAACGCTGCAGCTGCGGTGCCGACCGAGATGGGCGCCACGTTGCCCGCGGCCGACCCGTCGTCGATCATCGCTGCAGCGGTCCGCCTCAGCCGTGTCCTCGACCGACTGACCGAAAGCGCGGGGGTCGCAGGCGTCCGCGCGGAGGCGCTGCGACGGCTGCGGAAGTCCAACTAGCCGCGACCTGATGCGGATCACGGTCAGGGCGGATCACCGTCACGTGCAACACCTGCGTAGGGTGGGGCAGGTGGGCATGGTGATGGCAGTGGCCTTCACCCGGTACGGGCGGCTTTACTACCTCGATCCGGGTGAGCACAGTCCACGTGTCGGTGACAAGGTGCTCGTTCCCACCGACGACGGGCCCGAGGTCGCCGAGTGCGTGTGGGCGCCGCAGTGGGTCAGCGAAGACGTCGGCGGCATGCCGGTGTGCGCTGGCCTGGCCACCGAAGAAGACCTCGATCGCGACGAGCGCAACCGCCGGCGACGCGCCGAGATCCGCGTCACCGCGCGCAAGCTGATCCGGCATCACGAACTGCCGATGAAGATCGTCGGTGTCGATTACGTCGACACCCGCGAAGACGTCGATCAGCTCGTGACCATCTACTTCACCGCACCGCACCGCGTCGACTTCCGCGAACTCGTCCGCGACCTCGCGCGCACCCTGCGTGCCCGCATCGACCTGCGCCAGCTGGGCGCCCGCGACGAGGCACGGGTGCAAGGCGGCATCGGACCGTGCGGCCGCGACACCTGCTGCTCCACGTTCCTCACCGACTTCGAGCCGGTCAGCGTGCGGATGGCGAAAGACCAGGACCTTCCGCTCAACCCGTTGAAGATCTCCGGCGCGTGCGGGCGGCTGATGTGCTGCTTGAAGTACGAGCACCCGCTGTACCAGGACTTCAAGCGCAGTGTTCCGACGCAAGGCTGCGACGTCGAGACCGAGGACGGGGTCGCCGGGACGGTGGTCGGCTACAACGTACCGGCCGAGACGGTCTACATCCGCGATCGCGAGACCGGACGCCGCGTGGCGTGTCCCAAGGCCAGTGTCTGCGGCTCCAGGCAAGCTTACGAAGGCGCGGTCGCCGAGGGCATGCGCCGTACACCGGACGTCGTCGACCCCGACGAGCAGGAGGACACATGGTGAACCGCCGGGCTGCGGTCGGGCTCGTCCTGCTCGCCGCCGTCATGGCGGCCGGGTGCCAGCCCGAGCCCAGCGGCGGTGAGGGGAACCAGCGGATCGATCCGCCGACCGACTCCACTCCGGCGCCCGATGCCACCGAAGGGGTCGATTCCGAGCTCGCGGAGTACTACACCCAGACCCTGAAGTGGGACACCTGCGGCGAAGGCTTCCAGTGCGCCTCGGCGACGGTGCCGCTGGACTACGACGATCCTGGCGGCGACACCCTTGAACTGTCGATCCTGCGGGCACCGGCCACCGGCGACGACACCCTCGGGTCCCTGCTGGTCAACCCGGGCGGGCCGGGTGCTTCCGGCGTGGAGTATGCCCAGCTCGCCGGGTCGGTGGTCACCGAGCAGGTGCGCGAACGGTACGACATCGTCGGCTTCGATCCGCGCGGTGTCGGCGAGTCTTCGCCCATCGACTGCCTGGACGACGCCGAGCTCGACGAGTTCCTCTCCGCCGACGGCACACCGGATGACGACGACGAGGTCGCCGAGTTGCAGGAACTCGTCGACGACTTCGTCGCGGGCTGCCAGTCGCGCTCCGGCGACCTGCTCCCGCACATCGGCACCCACGACGTCGCGCGCGATGTCGACGTCCTGCGCGCGGCGCTCGGGGACGAGAAGCTGAACTTCATGGGCAAGTCGTACGGAACGTTCATCGGCGCCGTCTACGCCGACATGTTCCCCGACCGCGTGGGCCGCCTGGTCCTGGACGGCGCCATCGATCCCACGCTGACCGGCGACGAGCTCGCGTTGGGGCAGGCACGTGGTTTCGAGCGAGCCCTGTCGGCGTTCCTGTCGTGGTGTGTCGCACAGGACTCCTGCGCGCCCGGCGACACCGAGGCCGAGGCACGCGCGGCGATACTCGGCCTGCTCGAGCAGGCCGATGCCGAGCCGTTGCCCACGTCCGACCAGAACCGCGAGCTCACCGAGTCGTTGGCGTTCTACGGCCTGATCCTGCCGCTGTACCTGACCTCCGCTGAGGGGTACGCACCACTGAATCAGGCTCTCGCGCAGGCGCTGGACGAAGGCGACGGCACCATGTTGCTGCAGTTCGCCGACATCTATCTCGAGCGCAACTCCAGCGGCGAGTACAACGGCAACCAGAACGAGGTCATCGGCGCGGTCAACTGCCTCGACCATCCCGAGAGCGGAACGGTCGAGGACGCCGAGGCGAGCCTGCCGAAGTTCGAGAAGATCTCACCCATCTTCGGCCCGTTCCTGGCCTGGGGCGGGGTCGGCTGCGGTGAACTGGCCGGCGGCGACGACAACGCTACGGACGCCCCGGTGAGCCCGATGGAACCGACCACGGCCGAAGGCGCCGCCCCGATCCTGGTCATCGGCACCACCAACGATCCCGCCACGCCGTACGAATGGGCGGAGTCGCTGGCCGGACAGCTCTCGTCGGGTGTGCTGCTGACCTACGAAGCAGCCGTGCATACGGCGTATCTGGCCGGCAGCACGTGCATCGACGAGGCCGTCGACGCGTACCTGCTGGAGGGCACGGTGCCCAAGCCGGGCACGCGCTGCTCGTCATGATTTCCCGGCGTCCGTGCGGATAATGGGGGTCATGCGGACGCGAGGAACGGCGATCGGGCTCATGCTCACCGCGGTCCTGCTGGGTGCCTGCAGTGGATCCGACAGCGGCGGTGAAGGCGGTGACGACGCCACGGCAGAAGTGATGGGGCCGAAGTCTCCCGGCACGTCACTGCGCATCGAAGGGGTGGCCGACGAGGTTCCATTCGACGCACCGTTGCACCTCTCGGTCCCGCAAGGACAGATCGACTCCGTCGAGGTGGCGCCTGAGGGCGGCGAGCCGGTCTCCGGGGAGCTGGTCGACGACGGCGCCGCATGGAAGGCCGACGACCAGCTCGAACCCGGCGCGCAATACGCCGTCACGGTCGTGGCGTCGGACCGCTTCGGCCATGAGCACACGCTGAACGAGAACTTCGCCGTCCAGGCCATTCCCGACAGTCAGCGCCTGACCCTGAGCATGCAGCCTGCCGACGGTTCCGTGGTGGGCGTGGGCGCGCCGATCACGGTGCGATTCGACCAGGAGGTCACCGACAAGGCCGAAGTCGAGCGCAACATGCACGTCGCCTCGTCACCGCAGGTCCAGGGCAGCTGGCACTGGATCAGCTCCACCGAGGCGCACTTCCGCCCGAAGGAGTACTGGCCCTCCGGCGCCAAGGTTCGGCTCAACCTCGACCTGAACGGCGTGAAAGCCGGTGAGAACCTGTGGGGTGGGCGTAGCTACGACCTCGACTTCAAGATCGGGCCGAAGCGCGTGACTCACGTCGACGCGGCGTCGCACACGATGACGGTGAAGGTCAACGACAAGGTCGAGCACACCTGGGACACCAGCCTCGGCTCGCCCGAGTTCGCCACCCGAAACGGCACCTACATCGTCCTCGAGAAGTTCGACCGCAAGCGGATGACGTCGTGCGGCGCGAACATCACCTGTGACAAGTCCAGCCCCGAGTACTACGACCTCGAGGTCGACAACTCCGTCCGGCTGAGCTGGAGCGGGACGTTCGTGCACTCGGCCGGCTGGTCCGAGGGCTCCCAGGGCTCGGAGAACGTCTCCCACGGCTGCATCAACCTCAGCGAGGCCAACGGCGCCACGTTCTTCCAGACCGCCCGCTACGGCGACATCGTCACCGTGACGAACTCCACACGCGGCCCGGAGGACCTCGTCAAGCGTGGTGATCCCGGCATGGCCGACTGGAACCTCAAGTGGCAGAACTACGTCGCCGGTTCCGCACTCGGCAAACCCATCACCACCACCGCGCTTTAAATGATCATGTTCACTTGGCAATTCCCTGCCACACCACCCGTGCACGCCTCGTGATGCAGCAGAAATCCTCGTGGTGCACCGCTCGCACGGCGCGTCCGCCACGATCCCCCGACCCGGGCCCGGCGCCCGATTCGGTGTCTGGCGCCCCGGCGTCTTATACTCGTCCGGCGTGCCCGTACGGCACTGGCCGCCTTAGCTCAGTCGGCAGAGCGTCTCACTCGTAATGAGAAGGTCGTCGGTTCGATTCCGACAGGCGGCTCCACCCATCACCACACCACCACCTGGGGCGGAGTCGGCCCTCCATAGTTCGGTGTCCCCGACGTGTCCCCGATGGAGCGAAACGTCCGCCGACGGCCCCCGCCCGTCGCCGGGCGTACACTGCCCGTGAACAGTGCCCGACGCAAGGACCGCGCCATCCGATGACCGCCGACGATCCGGCCTGGCTCGTCGCCACCCGTTCGTCGTACGACACGGACGCCGCCGGCTACACCGAGAAGGTCCGTGGCCTGCTCAGCGAGCGGCCATTCCTGCGGGCGAGCGTGGCGTTGTTCGCCGAGTTCGTGCGCGCGGCCGGCGGCGGTCCGGTCGCCGACGTCGGCTGCGGCCCCGGCTACGTCACCGGCCATCTCCACGAACTCGGCGTCGACGCCTTCGGGATCGATCTGTCCCCGGAGATGATCGCGATCGCGCGACGCGACTACCCAGGGTTGCGATTCGAAGTCGGCACGATGACCGATCTCGACCTGCCGGACGACTCGGTCGCCGGCCTGCTCGCCTTCTGGTCGATCATCCACATTCCCGACGACGCCATGCCGGGGGTCTTCGACGAGTTTCGGCGGGTGCTGCGCCCCGGAGGTCCGCTGCTGGTCGGCTTTCATGTCGGCGATGAGACCCAGCGCTCGTCCGAGGGCTACCCGGGCCGCCCGATCGACGTGACGAGTCACCGCCGGAAGCCGAGCCAGGTCGCTGGTTGGCTCCGCGACGCGAGATTCACGATCGAGGCCGAGATGGTCTTCGGTCCGGACGCGCGCGTTCCCGGCGCGATCCTCTTCGCGAAGTAGGCGATCTCACAGCGCCAGCATCGCCGCCGCGACGCCGTCGGCCACCGCATCCGGCAGGGCCGTGCCCATGCCGTCGACGACGAGCAACCGCGCGCCGCGGATTTCGGCGGCGAGCGCTTCCCCATTGCCCACCGGGAAGAACGGGTCCGCCCGGCCGTGCACGACCAACGTCGGCGCAGTGAGTTCGCCGAGGCGCTCGCGCCACCGCGGTGCGCACTCCAGTCGGGCGAACACCATGCCGAGTTGGTTGGCTTCGTGGACCCTGGGATCGTCGGACGGCGTACGGTCCCAGATTCGCATCGCCGTCGTGCGCGACTGTTCGGGGTCATTGCCCAGGAGCGCGGCGCCGTCAGTAGCGAAATCGGCGACGGCGCCACGATCGGTCCAGTCCGGCGTCGGCCGGGAGAAGAGTGCCTGCATCGTCTCCGCGTCATGGTCAGGCAGGTCGTCATCCACCGGACCCGGTGCCACCGGCCGCGTGCCCACCAGCGTCAGCGCCGAGAACACGTCCGGATGGTCCAGCGCAGCGACCTGAGCGACCATCCCGCCGACCCCGATACCGCCGAGGTGCGCGGTCTCGCCTCCTAGCGCGGTCACCAACGCAGCCGCGTCCGCGGCGAGGTCGCGCAGGTCGTAGGCGGGGGCGTGCGGATCACGCGTAGTCGACGCCCCACTGTCGCGCAGGTCGTACCGCACGACCCGACGCCCACCTGCGGCAAGACGTTCACACAGGGAATCGGGCCACGACAGCATCGTGGTCCCACCGGCGAGGAGCACCAAGGGGTCGGCGGCATCGCCGAAGCTCTGCACGCCCAGTTCGACCCCGTTCGCTCGTACCGTGTCCGTCGACATCGGCGTCACGCCGCCCGTCCCCTGGTCGCAGCCGCAAGGGTTCGCCGTCCCGTGACGACCAACAGCAGGTCGACCACGGGCAGGCGGACCTCGGTACCCTCGCCGATCGCGACGTCGGTGTCGGTGGCGACCAGCTTCGAGCCGTCGAGATCGACGCCGAAATATCGCAGGTTGCGCGCTGTCGTGTTTCGCAACACCAACGCCACCCGTTCCGCCGGCGGCGCGGGCAGGCCGAGAGGCTCCGTCATGTCCAGGCCGTGGATCACGTCGTGGCTCAGCGCCCCGGCCTTGCCACCGCCCGGCGGGCGCCAGGGGTGGTCGATGTTGTCACGCAACAGCGCCACCAAGGCGGCGTCGGACGTCGATGCCGTCGTGGCGCGTGCGTCCCGGTCGGCGTAGCGGTCGAAGGAGAAGCGCGCCTTGATCAAGCCAGCCATGAAACCGGCTCTGGAGCCGCGATACGGCATGGTCATGTGGGCGAGCACCTCCCGAACCCGCCAGCCCCGGCACAGCGACGGGTGCTGCCACTGCTCAGGTCCGAGATCTTCCAGCAAGCCGACCAGCCGGGTCCGCTCGGCACGGGTCTGCGCGACGAACTCGTCGTCGGTGGTGGGCATCTTTTCCTCCTGGTCGTATCGATAGCCGTCATCACTGATACGACGCGGGAGGCCCGGACTCATCGCGGTGGCGCAGACTTCTCCAGTTCCTGCGGAAGGCCGAATTCCGAGAAGCGGTCGCCGCTGCCCAGGAAGGTGGCCAGATGCGCCACCCGGCCGTCGGCAACCTCGACCACGAGCAGCGCAAACGGCTCGAGCCGGCCGGACGGGCCGGGTCGGTACTGTCCGAAACCGGGCGAGCCGTTGATGGCGACGGGCACCAGCTTGTCGCCAGCGCAGGCGTCGCCGGCCCCCATCACCTTCGCGATCCGGTCCGCACCGCTGACCCACCACGCGAACGGAGGCATCGACAAGGTCGCGTCTTCACGCAGCAATGCCTGCAGGCGCGGAATGTCGTGATCTTCAAAAGCAGCGACGTACCGCTCCAGCAGATCGCGCTGCCCAGGGTCCTGGGGATCTAGTACGTCGGAAGCGCGCGGCGGGTCCTCGGCCAGTGCAGCCCGGGCCCGCTGCAGCGCACTGTTCACCGCCGCGACCGACGTGCCCAGAACCGTCGCGCTCTCCTGGGCCGAGAAGGCCAACACATCGCGCAACACCAGCGCCGCACGCTCCTTCGGCGAAAGCCGCTGGAGCGCAGCAACGAACGCGAGCCGCACACTCTCCCGAGCGATCACCTGCTCCGCCGGATCGTCGACACCGAACAGACGCGCGTCGGGCATCGGCTCGACGAACCGGTCGCTCGACAACGGCACACCCAGATCCGCGTCTTGCGCCGCCGGCCCCATGTCGACCGCCAGCGCGCGCCGCTTGGCACCACGGAGCATGTCGAGGCAGATGTTGGTCGCGATGTGATGCAACCAGGTCGTCAACCGCGCACGCTGTGGATCGAAGTCGTCCATCCGGCGCGAAGCGCGGATCAACGTCTCCTGAACCGCATCTTCGGAATCCGCTGCCGACCCCAGCAGCCGGTAGCAGTAACCCGTCAACGGCGCACGGTGCGCCTCAAGCTCCTCGTACATTTGCCTTCCGAGTCTAGGGTCGG
>NZ_DAHVSH010000099.1:0-45334 GCF_027324685.1 Haloactinopolyspora sp. | reverse complement strand
ACGGAACTCGGCGGGATAAGGCTTGGGCACGGTGAACATCCTTCCAGCGCGGACCAGGTCCGCACAGATCAGGAGTCAACCGATGCTGGGGCACTCCCAGTGGGTCGATCCCGCCGCTGGCCGGGTGCGATTCGGTGTCGTTGCTGACGAGTGGCTTGGCACGATCTTGCACTTGAAGCCGAGCACGCGGCAGGGATACCAGATCGTCCTCCGTCGCCGGGTTCTGCCGACGTGGGAACGGGTGCCGCTGTCGAAGATCACGCACGACGGCCTGGTCGAGTGGGTCAACGATCTGGTGCGTGGCGGCATCTCGTCGTCGCAGATTCACCAAGCGGCGTATGTGCTGTCGTCGGTGTGTCGCCACGCGGTGCAAACTTCGCGGCTGGCGCGGAATCCGATGACCGGTGTGAAGCTGCCCCGTCTGCAAGCGCAGAAGGATCACATGTTCCTGACGCACGAGCAGGTCGGACGGTTGGCGGCGGCTGCGGGTCGGTACTCGACTCTGATCCGCACGCTGGCGTATACGGGTCTGCGGTGGGGCGAGGTCTCGGCGTTGCGTGTGCGCGATGTCGACTTGTCGCGGCGTCGAATGGATGTGCGCCGTGCGTTCGCTGACATCGGCGGTCGCGTCGTGGAGGGCACGCCGAAGTCGCATCAGGCGCGCACGGTGCCGCTCCCCCGCTGGCTCGCTGCTGAGCTGGCTCCGTTGGTCGATAGCAAGGAGTTGGATGATCTGGTGTTCACGTCCCCGGACGGTGGCCCGTTGCGTAAGAGCAACTTCCGTCGTCGGGCGTGGGCTCCTGCTGTCCGGGCCGCTGGTCTTGACGGGCTGACTCCGCATGGCCTTCGGCACACGGCGGCGTCGTTGTACATCTCGGCGGGCACGCCGCCGAAGGTGGTTCAGCGCATCCTCGGGCATGCGTCGATCACGGTCACGCTCGATCTGTACGGCCATCTGTACCCGGATGAGATGGACACCTGGGCCGACCGGCTGGGCGACATTGCCGGGAATTCTGGCGGGGCTGTGTGGCCAGAAGGTGGCCAAAACGCCGGTTCCGATGCAGGCGAGTCGGACGACGCCGAAGGCCAAACGCCATGACCTGGGCAGTCAAAGGGTGGGCGCAGCTGGGTTCGAACCAGCGACCCCTGGTTTGTAAGACCAGTGCTCTACCGCTGAGCTATACGCCCTTCAGACATGCGACACCACACAGTACCGAGATCGGTCTCGGACCCCACAATCGGCGAGACCGTCAGACGGGACCGTCAGGCGGCACCGTCCGGTGGGACCCGTTCTTGCTCCTGGGTGCTCGCCACCCCGGACGTCGCGTCGGAAGCAGGGCCGTCGGGCGCCCGAGGCGCCGCCCGGCCCAGGACACGATCGATCGCGGTGGCGACGTCAGCGGACAGGTCGCGGCTGTCGGTGCGTCGATGCCGCCCGCTCGTCGTCCGGGAGCTATCGCTGGAACTCGTCCCGGTGCCTGTGGAACGGATGGCGAAGCCGCGGTCCATGGTGCTCTCGACGGCGAGGAACTCCGCCGTCGCCGACGCCTCGCACGAGCGGCAGACCGTCTGGCCGAGCCGGCGCACCAGCGTCGTGGCGCCACAGACCGAACAGTGGTCGAGGTCAGCCGACCAACCACGAGTCTGTTGACAGTCCGGACACACGAGCACCTGCTCGTTGGCCCGCACCCCACGTACCCAAAGATTCACTCCCCGGGCAGGATCGGACTGCCGGGCACCACACCGATAACACGGCACGCCGGGCTCCTTTCCTGCGCCGCGGCTCAGGCGGCGCTGAGTTCGGCCAGAACACGCCGGTAATCGGCGACGTTTCTGGCATCCGGTAGGTCATGTGTGACGGTCCAGCGAACGACTCCGGCCGCATCGACCACGAACGTCGCGCGCACGGCGCAGCCGCGGTCGGCGTCGAAGACGCCGTACGACGAGGCTACCTGCCCATGCGGCCAGAAGTCGGACAGCAACGGGAAGTCCAAACCACGGTCGGTGCTGAACACGCGCAAGGCGAACATCGAATCGCACGAGATGGCCAGGACCGTCGCGGAGTCGCCGACAGCCGGCACGACGTCGTCACGCAGCGCCTCCATCTCGCCGGTGCACACACCGGTGAAGGCGAACGGGAAGAACACGACGACAACAGGCCGCCCGCGCAACGCCGACAGGCGCACCGCGGCACCGTGCTGGTCGGGCAGCTCGAAGTCGGGAGCCTGCGCCCCGACACCGATCACCGGCGGCTCGACCCCTTCGGGGCGACGAGCTTGGTGCCGGACCACTCGTCGGTGACCGAGACCGTCGTCGTGGTGGACAGGCCAGCGGTCAACGCGGCGTCAGCGATGTCGCTCGCATCGACGTGTCCCTCACGCCCCACCTTGGGCGTCAGCAGCCACACCACTCCCCCGGCCGCGAGGTCGGTCTTGGCGTCGACCAGGGCATCGGCGAGATCGCCGTCGTCCTCTCGCCACCACTGCAGCACCACATCGGCGACTTCTCCGGAGCTCCCGTCCACCAGTTCGTTGCCGGTCACGTCCTCGATGTCGATACGCAGCTCGTCGTCACAGTCCTCGTCCCAGCCGAGCTCCTGGACCACTTGTGATGGACGGAAACCGAGCCGCGCGGCCGGTCCGTCGTGTTGGTCCGAGTGGCCCGCGATCTGGCCCACCGATCGTCCTCCTCGCGTCGTGTACGGCACGCACCGTGCATACCGTCTTGCAGTAGTCCACCCAAGTGCGCGCGGTTGCGCAAGTGAACCCGCCGGAGAAAGCCTGACACGACCTCGCTGATCGTGCTCAGGTGACCCCCCACGGGTACGGTCGGGGTGCGCGCTCGCGACGCGGCCGTGGACCTGGCTGCCGACGTCACCAGGAACCCGATTGTGACGTGCGGCGTCGGAGCGAGCAGGATAGGTATCAGACCCGTTGGACACCGACGCCCACCGGCGTCCCCAGACCACGAAGGGATCGTCGTGGCCGCAGACCGCTCGCCGATCATCATCAACGGCCTACCGAGCCAGCTCCCCGACATCGACCCCGATGAGACGCAGGAGTGGCTGGAGTCCCTGGACGCCGCGATCGATCAGCGCGGCCGTCACCGGGCCAGGTACTTGATGCTGGCCCTGCTTCAGCGCGCCCGCGAGCGCCAGGTCGGGGTTCCCAGCCTGCGTAACACCGACTACATCAACACCATCCCACCCGAGGCGGAGCCGTGGTTCCCCGGGGACGAATACGTCGAGCGCAGGATCCGTGCCTACATCCGCTGGAACGCCGCCATGATGGTGCAGCGTGCCCAGCGGCCCGGTGTGGGGGTCGGCGGACACATCTCCACCTACGCCTCGTCCGCAAGCCTCTACGAGGTGGGGTTCAACCACTTCTTCCGCGGCAAGGACCACCCCGGCGGCGGTGACCAGATCTACTTCCAGGGCCACGCCTCGCCGGGCATGTACGCCCGGGCCTACCTGGAGGGCAGGCTCACCGAGCAGCAGCTCGACGGCTTCCGCCAGGAGTTGTCGCACGCCGGCCCGGGTGGCGGACTGCCGTCCTACCCGCATCCGCGCCTGATGCCGGACTTCTGGGAGTTCCCCACCGTGTCGATGGGCCTCGGCCCGCTGGCGGCGATCTACCAGGCGCGCTTCAACCGTTATCTGCACCACCGCGGTCTGCGCGACACCACCCAGCAGCACGTCTGGGCGTTCCTCGGCGACGGCGAGATGGACGAGCCCGAGACCGTCGGCGCGATCGGCGCGGCCGCACGTGAGGAGCTCGACAACCTCACCTTCGTCGTCAACTGCAACCTGCAGCGTCTCGACGGCCCGGTACGCGGCAACGGCAAGATCATCCAAGAGATGGAGTCGCTGTTCCGCGGCGCCGGGTGGAACGTCATCAAGGTCATCTGGGGCCGCGAGTGGGACCCGCTGCTGGCCGCCGACACCGACGGCGCTCTGGTCAACCTCATGAACGTCACGCCGGACGGCGACTACCAGACGTACAAGGCCGAGTCCGGCGCGTACGTCCGTGAGCACTTCTTCGGCCGCGACCCGCGCACCCGCAAGATGGTCGAGCACATGTCCGACGACGAGATCTGGGGGCTCAAGCGCGGCGGGCACGACTACCACAAGCTCTTCGCGGCCTACAAGGCGGCGACCGAGCACACCGGACAGCCCACGGTCATCCTCGCCAAGACGATCAAGGGCTGGACCCTCGGGTCGCACTTCGAGGCACGCAACGCCACGCACCAGATGAAGAAGCTCACCGGCGACGACCTGAAGCTCTTCCGCGACCGGCTGTTCATGGAGATCCCGGACTCCGCGCTCGAAGACGTCTACAACCCGCCGTACTTCCACCCGGGCAAGGATTCCGACGAGTACGCGTACATGATGGAGCGCCGCTCCAAACTCGGCGGATTCCTGCCGGAACGGCGCACCGAGGCGCGGCCGCTCGTCCTGCCGGGCGACAAGGTGTACGAGGTGGCCAAGCGCGGCTCCGGCAAGCAACCGGTGGCCACGACCATGGCTTTCGTCCGCCTGCTCAAGGACCTGCTCAAGGATCCCGAGATCGGTCAGCGGATCGTCCCGATCATCCCGGACGAGGCACGCACCTTCGGCATGGACTCCTTGTTCCCGACGCTGAAGATCTACTCGCCGCACGGGCAGAACTACACCGCCGTCGACCGCGACCTGTTCCTGTCGTACAAGGAGTCCACGCAGGGCCAGATCCTGCACGAGGGCATCAACGAAGCCGGCTCCGTGGCGTCGTGGACGGCGGTGGGCACGTCGTACGCCACGCACGGCCTGCCGATGATCCCGATCTACATCTTCTACTCGATGTTCGGCTTCCAGCGCACCGGCGACGGACTGTGGGCAGCGGCGGACCAGATGGCACGGGGGTTCATCCTCGGCGCGACGGCGGGCCGCACCACGCTCAACGGCGAAGGCCTACAGCACGAGGACGGTCATTCAGTCCTGCTGGCCTCCACCAACCCGGCCGTCGTGCATTACGACCCGGCGTTCGCGTTCGAGGTCGGGCACATCGTGCGTGACGGGCTGCGGCGGATGTACGGCGAGAACGCCGAGAACATCTTCTACTACCTAACCGTCTACAACGAGCCCTACGTCCAGCCCGCCGAGCCGGAGAACCTCGACGTCGAAGGCCTGCTGAAGGGCATGTACCTGTACAGCCCGATGGAGGTCGCGCCGGGCGACAACGTGCCGCACGCGCAGATCTTGGCCTCCGGTGTGGCGATGAACTGGGCGTTGGAGGCCCAGCAGCGCCTCGCCCACGAGTGGCAGGTCGCCGCGCACGTGTGGTCGGTGACGTCGTGGAACGAGCTACGTCGTGAGGCGCTCGCCGCCGACGAGTGGAACCTCATGCACCCCGACGAGGACACCCGAATGCCGTACGTGTCGCAACGGCTGAGCGAGACGACCGGCCCGGTCGTGGGCGTCAGCGACTACATGCGCGCCGTGCAGGACCAGATCGCACCGTACGTCCCCACGGACTGGGCGTCGCTGGGCACCGACGGGTTCGGGCTGTCCGACACGCGGGCGGCGCTGCGGCGGCACTTCAAGGTCGACGCGCAGTCGATCGTGGTGAACGTGCTCACGTTGCTCGCGCGACGCGGCGAGATCGGCTGGGACGTCGTCAAGCAGGCCCACGACGCGTACAAGCTCGACGACGTCACCGCGACGACCGCCGAGGAGGCCGGCGGCGAAACCTGACCTGCGTCATCGACCGGGATCTGCTGTTGCCCCGCGACGGCGGATCCTGGTCGATCACCGGGGCGGGCCGACGCCCGCGTGCATCTCCCACACCAGGATCTCCGCGTCGGACACCGCGCGCACCCGGCGACCGCCTTCGTCGGTCATGCGCGCCGCGTCGCCCTCGCCGAGCCGGCCGACGCCTTCGACGTCGACCTCGCCGCGGGCCACGTACACGTGCACGAACGGCGCCCCCGGCAGCTCGACGGCCGTCCCGGCTGCCGGCTGGGCGACGTGGAAGGCGGCTGACCGCTGGCCGATACTGATCGCGGCATCCTGGTGCCGGGCCAACCCGCTGGCCACGGCCACCAGCCCGCCCCCACCCAGTTCAGCGGCGACATCGGCCTGGGCGTAGGCCGGATCGGTCCCAGGGGTGTCCGGCGGCACCCACATCTGCACGAAGCGCAACGGTCCGGCGCGGCCGGGTGCGTCGTTGAACTCCGCATGCTGCACGCCCCGCCCGGCGCTCATCCGCTGCACCAGACCGGGACGGACGATGCCGCTGTGGCCGGTGGAGTCCTGGTGCACCAGCGCGCCCTCCAGCACCCACGTCACGACCTCGACGTCGCGATGGGCGTGCGTGGGATAACCGTGACCGGGTTGAATGACGTCGTCATTGGACATGACGAGCAGGCCGAACCCGACATTGTCCGGGTCGTAGTGCTGCCCGAACGAGAACGAATGCTGGGACACGAGGCCGTCGTCGGTGCTCACGAAGCGGTCGCGCGCACGCCGGACGACGACCTTCGCGGCCGAGGGCCGCACACGACGCGGGGACGCCATGCGTTCGAGCGTAGTGGCCGGCAGGCGCGGTGCGATTGTCCGGTCACGACAACACGCGATTGTCACCGGCGACGCCGGGCCGCGTACGCTGCCGAGCATGCGGCAACCGTCCGAGGCTGACCAGGTCAGCGAAAGCAGCGAGAGTCCGCATGCGCGAACGGTGCACCTGCTCGAACGAGCCACCGGCAAGCTCGCCACCGCCGCCATCGCGCGCATGGAGGACAAGCTCAGTTGGTATCGAGCCATGCCGGCTGAGCAGCGGTCGTGGGTCGGGCTGGTGATCCAGGCCGGCATCGCAGCGTTCGTCGACTGGTACCGCAATTCCGACGGTTCACGTCCCACGCCGACCGCCGACATCTTCGGAACCGCCCCACGAGACTTGATCCGCGCCATCAGCTTGCAGCAGACCGTCGAGGTCGTGCGCGTGGCCATCGAGGTCGTCGAGGACAACGTGGTCGACGTCGTCGGCGAGTCCGATGCTCGCGCGGTCCGTGAAGGCGTGCTGTTGTACTCCCGCGAGGTGGCCTTCTCCGCCGCCCACGTCTACGCGCGCTATGCCGAAGCACGCGGCTCGTGGGATGCGCGGCTGGAAGCAACCGTCGTCGACTCCCTGCTGCGCGGCGAGGTCGACGAGGACGTCCGCTCGCGGGCCTCGGCGCTGGGCTGGACGGCCCACAGCGGCGTCACGGTCATCATCGGACGGCCTCGTCCCGCCGAGGACGCCGCCATGGCTGATGAGATCCGCCGCAGCGCCCGCCACGCCGGCTACGACGTGCTCACCGGTGGGCAGGGCGACCGGCTGGTGGCCGTGCTGGGCAGTGTCGACGACCCCATGACGGCCGCGGCAGCCATCGTGACGCACTTCGGCCCGGGGCCTGTCGTGGTGGGTCCGCTGGTCCCGGACCTGGTGTCGGCGGCAACCTCGGCCCGCGCCGCGGTCTCCGGCCTATTGGCCGCGCCAGGCTGGCCGGACGCTCCCCGCCCCGTATCGGCCGCGGCACTGCTGCCGGAGCGCGCGCTGGCCGGCGACAGCGAGGCGCTGCATGAGCTGGTCGCCGAGTGCTACACGCCCATCGCCGAAGCCGGCCCGGTGATCCTGGAGACGTTGGCCGCCTACCTCGAGACCGGCGCGTCGGTCGAGGCCGCGGCGCGGCTGCTGTTCGTGCACCCCAACACGGTGCGCTACCGGCTGCGGCGAGTGTCGGACGTGGTGGGCTTGATGCCGACGGACCCGCGCGACTCCTACACGTTGCGCCTGGCGCTCACGCTGGGACGCATCGCGCCGCCGACGCTCGAATAAGCGGGGCTTCCGGGGACGCATCACTAGGCGATTCTCAGCGACACGAGGCGTGCATGGGTGGTGTGACAGGCAAATGCCAAGTGAACATGATCATTTGAACCGAAGCGAGGTTGTGGGAAACGGCCAAAGTTGGTGGGACGACCTTGTGATCGGAGCCGACCCCCACTACGCGCCGGTAGCCGCGAAGGTTGAAGAGTGCTCATCATCGTCGCGCCCGGTCAAGGCTCTCAGACACCGGGGTTCTTGGCACCGTGGCTGGAGGATCCCGATTTCGCGGCCCGCATCGACTGGCTGTCCGCGGTAGCCGGCATCGATCTGGCGCACTACGGCACCGAAGCCGACGCCGACACGATCCGCGACACGGCCATCGCCCAGCCGCTGCTCGTCGCGGCCGGCCTGGTCGGTGCGCTCGCGCTGTTCCCGCATCCGGCTGACGCCTTCCAACGGGTGGGTGCCGTGGCCGGGCACAGCGTCGGCGAGATCACCGCCGCGGCTGGGGCCCGGGTCATCACCGCGGAGCAGGCCATGGTGTTCGTGCGCGAACGCGGCCGCGCGATGGCGGCGGCCGCGGCCACGACCCCTACCGGCATGACTGCCGTTCTCGGTGGTGACGCCGACGAGGTCACGTCGGTGATCGAACGCCACGGCCTGACCCCGGCCAACATCAACGGCAGCGGTCAGATCGTCGCAGCCGGCACGCTCGAGCAGCTCGAAGCGCTGGCCGACGAGCCCCCGGCCGGTGCCCGGCTGCGTCCCCTGGCCGTCGCCGGGGCCTTTCACACCGAGCACATGGCACCCGCGGTCGACGTGCTGCGCAGGTACTCTCACGCGATCAGCACGCACGACCCCCGCACCCGGATGATCTCCAACCGCGACGGCCACGTCGTACACGACGGCCGCGAGTTGCTGACCCGCCTCGTCGAGCAGGTCTCGAACCCGGTGCGCTGGGACCTGTGCCAACAGACCATGGCCGACCTCGGCGTCACCGGCTTGCTCGAAGTGCCTCCGGCCGGCACGCTGGTCGGCCTGGCCAAGCGCGCGCTGCCCGGGGTCGAGACGTTCGCGCTCAAGACGCCGGACCAGCTCGACGCCGCGCGTGAGTTCGTCGAGCGCCACGGGCAGCCCAGCCCGATGGCCGACAGCCCGACATGGCGGCTGGTGGTGGCACCGGTGAAGGGCACGTTCGTGACCTCCGGCGTCGCCGTCGGCGATCAACTGGCCGCAGGTGCGGCCATCGGCACGGTGCGCTCTCTGCGCGACACTCTGGACGTCACCGCCGGCCACGGAGGTACGGTTCTGGAGTGGCTCGTCGAGGACGGCGATCCGGTCGCTCCGGGCCAACCCCTGGTCCGGCTCCATCCCGAGGCGGTGGCGGAACGATGAGGACACAGATCAGACCGGCCCGGCAGCCCCGCGCCGCGCGCATCACCGGCATCGGCGGGTACCGGCCGAGCCGAGTGATCCCGAACTCCGAGATCGTCGAGCGCATCGACTCCTCCGACGAGTGGATCCGCACCCGCTCGGGCATCGAGTCCCGCCGCTGGGCCACTGACGACGAAACCGTCATCAGCATGAGCCTCGGCGCTGCCGGGAAGGCGATAGCCCACGCCGGGGTACACCCCGACCAGATCGGCTGCGTCATCGTGTCGACGGTCACGCACCTGTACCAAACGCCGTCGGCCGCCGCCGAGATCGCGTACAAGCTCGGCACCGACCGCGCCGCCGCCTTCGACATTTCCGCAGCGTGCGCGGGGTTCTGCTACGGGCTGTCGCTGGCCTCCGACATGGTCCAGACGGGCACGGCTGAGCATGTGCTGGTCATCGGTGTGGAGCGACTGTCCGACCTGACCGACCCGACCGACCGCTCGACGGCGTTCCTGTTCGCCGACGGCGCCGGCGCGGTTGTCGTCGGACCGGCCGACGACGCCGAAGGCGCCGGCATCGGCCCGGTGGTCTGGGGCTCCGACGGCGAGAGCCTCGGGCACATCCACCAGCGTGAGAACTGGTACGACGCGCTGCACTCCCCCGACGGACCCCGTATGCCGCACCTGGTCATGCAGGGCAACCCGGTGTTCCGGTGGGCCTCGTACGAGATGCCCAAGGTCGCCCAGCAGGCCCTCGAGGCAGCCGGCATCACCGTCGACGACCTCGACTTGTTCGTGCCGCACCAGGCCAACATGCGCATCACCGACGCCATGGCTCGCCAGCTCAAGCTGCCCGACCATGTCGCCATCGCCCGCGACATCGCCCAGCAGGGCAACAGTTCCGCAGCGTCCATCCCGCTGGCCATCGAGCGCATGCTCGAGTCCGGCGAGGCGCGCAGCGGCGACCTGGCCCTCGTCATCGGCTTCGGCGCCGGCCTGGTGTACGCAGCGCAGGTGATCCGGATCCCATGACACCGACGGCTGCCGGTTTCCACGGCACCTCAGGCGCCGCTCGACGACGCGCGGGCCTACCATCAGCAGCGATCAACCACTGATCGACCGACACAGCACCAACACGACACCGAGGGGAACACCGAACAAGATGGCCAGCACTGAGGAGATCCGCACCGGCCTCGCCGAGATCGTCAACGAGATCACCGGCGTACCCGCAGGCGACGTCCAGCTCGACAAGTCGTTCACCGACGATCTCGACATCGACTCGCTGTCGATGGTCGAGGTGGTCGTCGCCGCCGAAGAGAAGTTCGGCGTGAAAATCCCCGACGAGGAGGTCAAAAACCTCGCGACCGTCGGCGACGCCGTTTCGTACATCGAGAAGGCAGGTTCCTGAAAACAGGTTCCTGAGTTGAGGCGAAGGTGACCATGAACTCCGCACCTGCCCGCAAGCGTGTCGTCGTCACCGGGCTCGGCGCTACCACGCCGGTCGGCGGCGACGTCGCGACGACCTGGGATGCCCTGCTCGCCGGGACCTCCGGCGTGCAGACCCTGACCGACGACTGGGTCGCCGACATGCCGGTGCGGATCGCCGCACGGGCTGCGGTCGACCCGTCCGAGGTCCTGCCTCGTGTCGAGGCTCGCCGGCTCGACCGATCAGCGCAGTTCGCTCTGATCGCCGCTCGCGAGGCTTGGGCGGACGCGGGATTCGAGGGGAAGTCCGACGAGGCCGGCCTCGACCCCGAGCGGGTCGGGGTGGTCTGCGCCTCCGGTATCGGCGGGCTGACGACCTTGCTGTCCAACTACGACAACTTGCGCGACTCCGGCCCGCGCCGGGTCTCGCCGCTGGCGATTCCGATGCTCATGCCGAACAGCCCAGCGGCGAACGTCAGCCTGGAGCTGCGTGCCCGGGCGGGCGCGCACAGTCCGGTGAGCGCGTGTTCGTCCAGCTCCGAGGCCATTGCGTTCGCCTTGGACATGATCCGGCTCGGGCGCGCCGACGTGGTGGTGGCCGGTGGCACCGAAGCGGTCATCTCGCCGCTGCCGGTGGCGGCGTTCTCGAACATGATGGCGCTGTCCAAGCGCGAGGGCGACCCCACCAAGGTCAGCCGTCCGTTCGACGCCAACCGGGACGGCTTCGTGCTCGGCGAGGGCGGCGGCTTGCTCGTGCTCGAATCGGCCGAGCATGCCCAGGCACGCGGTGCCAAGGTCTACGCCGAGCTCGCCGGTGCAGGGATGAGCGCCGACGCCCACCACATCGCCCAGTCCGATCCCGAGGGCCTCGGCATCATCGCGGCCACCCGCAAGGCGCTGCGCGACGCCGACCTCGACGTCACCGACGTGCGCCACATCAACTGCCACGCCACGTCCACACCGGTCGGTGACGTGGCCGAGTCGGTGGCGCTCAACAGCGTGCTCGGCGAGCACGCGAGCTCGGTTCCGGTCACCGCGACGAAGTCGATGATCGGCCACTTGCTCGGCGGTGCGGGCGTCGTCGCCGCGCTGACGACCGTGCTCTCGCTGCATCATGGCCTGGTTCCGCCCACCATCAACGTGGACGACCTCGACGAAAACATTCACCTCGACGTCGTCCGCGACGAGCCACGCAAACTCGACGCCGGTCCGGTGGCCGCGTTGACGAACGCGTTCGGCTTCGGTGGGCACAACGCCGTGCTCGCTTTCCGGAGAACATGATGACGGCGCTGGCCGACCGCTCCGAGTCCGGCGCCGGAGCTGCGCGGCCGGGCAAGCCGTCACGGGACGAGGATCCCCGAAACCCGAAGCATCGTCTGGCCGCTCTGCTCGACTCCGGGTCGCTCGAGCTCATCAGCCCGGACGACCATAGCGGCATGCTCGCGGCCACCGGCACGGTCCACGGGACGCCGGTGGTCGCGTTCTGTTCCGACGCCACCGTGATGGGTGGCGCCATGGGCGTCGACGGGTGTCGCGTCGTGGTGGATGCCTACGAGCGTGCGCTCACCGACGGTGTGCCCGTCATCGGCCTCTGGCACTCCGGCGGGGCTCGGATTCCAGAGGGCGTGCTCTCCCTGCACGCGGTCGGCCAGATCTTCGAAGTCATGACCCGGGCGTCGGGCCGCATCCCGCAACTGTCCGTGGTGCTGGGTCCGGCCGCCGGTGGCGCCGCCTACGGGCCGGCGCTGACCGACGTCGTGATTCTCGGGCCCGAGGGGCGGGTGTTCGTCACCGGCCCGGACGTGGTGCGTTCGGTGACCGGTGAGAACGTCGACATGCTGCGCCTCGGTGGGCCCGAGCCGCACGAACGCCGATCCGGTGTGGTGCACGTGGTCAGCACCACCGAGCGTGAAGCGCTCGACCGGGCGCGCCACCTGGGCTCGCTACTGGGCGACCAGGGCGAGGTCGCGAGCGCCGACATCGTCGACGTCGACCTCGGCGCTCATCTACCGGAGTCGGCGAAACGCGCTTATGACGTGCACCCGATCGTCACCGACCTGCTCGACGACGGCACCGGCCTCGAGCTACACCCGAAGTGGGCGCCGAACATCACGACCACGTTGGGCCGCTTCGGCGGGCGTACCGTCGGCGTCATCGCGAACAACCCGTTGCGTCTCGGTGGCTGTCTGGACTCGACGTCAGCGGAGAAGGCCGCTCGCTTCGTGCGGATGTGCGACGCCTTCGGGGTGCCACTGGTGGTCGTCGTCGACGTCCCCGGCTACTTGCCGGGCGTGGGCCAAGAGTGGGACGGCGTCGTACGGCGCGGCGCGAAGCTACTGCACGCGTTCGCCGAAGCCAGCGTTCCGCGGGTCACCCTGGTGACGCGCAAGGCCTACGGCGGCGCCTACATCGCCATGAACTCCCGGGCGTTGAACGCCACCCGGGTCCTGGCGTGGCCGACGGCTGAGGTGGCGGTCATGGGTGCGGTCGCGGCCGTCCGGCTGCTGCATCGCCGCAAACTCGCCGAGATTCATCCGGACCAGCGCGCTCAGGTCGAGGCCGAGCTCGCCGAGGAACACCAGCGGATCGCCGGCGGACTCGACCGCGCCGTGGAGCTTGGCGTGGTGGACGAGGTCATCGAACCGGACGCCACGCGTACGGCGCTGGCCAGAGCCATCGCCGAGGCGCCCCCCAGCCGCGGTGGGCACGGCAACATTCCGCTCTGAGCTGGTTACCGGCAACCTGTGCCGCGGCTCCGTATCGCGGCCGGAGCAGAGCGGGCCCGTTCCGAAGTCAGTCACACTCGTACGCTGTCGTCGTCGACGATAGAAAAGCCGATCAGCACGTGATCATGTGCTGACCAAAAGCCCGCGCGCGGATTCGATCACGATATTTCGAAATACAACAATTAAGGCGATCACCGATCTTGGCGTCCAGCTCTGCAGTGCTGTATCGCATGGACTTTGCCCACCGCACGAACAAGATCGAGCGCCCCGGACCTGGTCACGGTCCGGGGCGCTCGCACATGGTGAGGCCGCTGTAGTTCCCGGTCACCGGGCCGGGGAAATCACCGATGCCGGAGCGGCCACGTTCTGGGGGCCTTACTTGGTCGAGACCATACCCCCGACTTGGCTGGTTGTGAAGACCCCGCGGACGACGGATTCAACACCTGCGGAAATGCACGGTAAAACGCAAATGCAGATGCCCGATGCCACCATCACACCACCTGATGGAGCCAGCGAACAGGGGCTCCGTCGCCTGCATAGCGGAACGGCTCGAGCTCCTCGTCCCACGGCGCTCCCAGCAGCCGGCGCAGCTCGGCTTCGAGGTCCACCTCGCCCTGGCACGCCTTGACGACCGCGGCCTTGATGCGGTCCTCAGGGATCATGATGTCGCCGTGCACCCCGGTGACGGCGTGGAAGACCCCCAAGTCCGGCGTGTAGGAGTACCGCGCGCCTTCGTGTCCGGGACTCGGCTCCTCGGTGACCTCGAATCGCAGATGCAGCCACCCGCGCAACGCCGAAGCGAGCTTGGCTCCCGTGCCAGGTGCGCCTTGCCACGACAGCTCGGCGCGATAAGTGCCTGGCGACGCCGGCTGCGGGCTCCACTCCAGCTTTATGCGCACGCCAAGGACGCCGGCGGCGGCCCACTCGACATGCGGGCACAACGCCGACGTTGCGGCGTGGACGTACAGGACGCCACGTGTCGTCACCGGATCCTCCTGTGCGGTTCGAGGGACGCCTTCCCCTGCGGCCTCGGAACCGACCATGATCGGATCGGTGATCGCCTCCATTGTGCACGAATTCGCGCCCAGCCGCCACGCACGCGCCCGATCTCATGCCACTTCTGGAGGGTTTTCCACGCTTCCCGGTGCCAGAAAGGGTGAAAAACCCTCCAGAAGGCGACCGGCGCAGCGCCCGACGAGGCCAGCTTGCTGAACCGTACGTACGGTATAGTTTGCTGATGAGTAGTGCACGTAACGGTGGCCGGCCCTCCGGCCGCACCTCGATGATCGAAGCCGCTGAGCGAGTAGCACGTCGTGACGGCCCAGGCGCCGTCACCGTCGAGGCCGTCATCCGCGAGGCCGGCGTCAGCCGCGGCGGACTGATGTACCACTTCCCCAGCAAGCTCGACCTCATCCGGGCCCTGGTGGAGCAGGACGTCCGGCATCTGCGCACCGCACTGATCGGCGACGACGAGCCGTCCGGCGCTACACCTCCCAGCACGCCGGCCGAACGGCTGCGGGTCTATCTCGACGCCTGCGCGCCGGAGCCCGGCGACCGCGACTACGCGGCACTCGTCGCCGCGCTGGCCGAAGACCCCGACGCGGCGTCGGCGTGGGTCCAGCTCCAGCGCGAGCTCGACCAGCTCGACATCGAGCAGAGCGAGCCTGGCGACGTCCGGACCATCGTCGCGAGACTGGCGCTGGACGGACTGTGGTTGAGCAACCTCATCGACCCGGACCGATTCACTCCGGAACAGATGGATCGCATCGTGACCACCATCTGGCCCGGACCTGACACCACGGGGAAGTCGGCCTCATGATGTCCTGGTTGATGCTCGCCGGCGCCATCGCGGCCGAGGTCACGGCGACGTTGTCGTTGCGGGCTTCCGAAGGCTTCTCCCGCCTCGGCTTCACGGCGCTGGTGGTCGTCGGATACGCGACGGCTTTCGGGCTGCTGGCAGCAATCCTGCAACGCGGCATGCCGGTCGGTGTGGCGTACGGCATCTGGGCGGCCTCGGGCGTGGCGATCGTCGCGCTGCTGGGCCACGTCATCTTCGGCGAAGCGCTCACCGTACCGATGGTGGCCGGCATCGGGTTGATCGTCGTGGGCGTCCTGCTCGTGGAGTTCGGGCGAGCGGCGTGAGACTTCAGCGGGCGAGGTCGAGCTGGACGTCGACCGGGCCAAGGAACCGCGCGATCGTCTGGGCATCGGCGGCGGCCAGCTCCCGCCAATCGGCGGGGAGTTCGCCGAACGGCTTGACCGTGATGGTGAGCGACCGCTTGGTGGTACGTCGTCGCCAGACGGCGATGATCTCGCCGTGCCGCACGACGACGCCCGGGTTCGCCGTCGGCGCCCATACCTGCCGGCGGAAGGCGGGGCCGGGCACGACGAACTCGCGGTCGGCGAACTCGGTCAGTGGATCAAAGGGCCCGATCAGGCGTAACGGGTCCGGCTCCGGCGGATCGGCCAGCAGCTCGGCGTCCGAGCCATGGATCCAACCACGCCGACCATCCACATCGACCTGCTCCAGCTCATCAGCCACGAGCGACCACCATCGCCGCGCCGCCGCCGGTGTCAGGGACAGCCAGGACGCGAGCCGTTGCGGCTGGCTGGGGCCGGCCAGGCGCAAGAACCGCCGCACCAGGCTCGCCCTGGCCTCGTCGACGGGCACCGGCTCGAACGAGGCGTCAGCGACGAACCGCGAGGCCGAGCCGGAGTCGACGTGGATGCTGAGTCCAGCCTGCAACGAAGCGAACCGGAACAGCGCATCCTGAACGTGGTGGACACCGCACCCGGCACACCACGGCGCCAACTCCGGACGCACCTTCGGTGACACCGCTGCGGACAGTTCGCCTTTCGTCCGCGCGACACCGTCACTCATCACCTCACGCATCACGGCGGCGACCTCGTCCATCGCCGCGCCGAATCCGGCGCCGATCTCGGCCCCGAACGGTCCGATGCTCTGCTTGGCCAGCTCACGGGCGTCCTCGATGCGCAGCGCCGAGGCGAGAACGCCGGCGTCGGTCCGGTGATGCAGATGAGTCGCGGCGCGCACGCTGTGCACGAGCGCGCCTCCGGTGTCGCTCCCCCGTAGCCGCAGAGCCAGGCGTGCGGTCGCCCCGGTCGGGTGGTCTTGAACACCGGCCTCGAGCAGCACGTCCGTGGGTACCGGCTGGTCACCGGTCAGCCCCAGTACCGCGGCCCGGTAGGCGATGACCGCTCGCCGCGAAACAGATCGCATGAGCACCACCCCACCGTCGTCAGTCGTCGTCGGTCGTCAGGTCTCTGGAGTAACCACACAGCGCACTCGCCGGAGCGCGACGTCGTTGTTGATCACTCGTACCGTTCCATTATCGGCACGGGCATCGCCGATTCGACCCCGATGAGCTGATCAGAATGCGGCGCAGAAGGCGCTGATTTGGTTGAAGACATCAAAGGCCGGCAGCGCATGGCGGTCGTGAAGATCGTCGTGCGACCCAAGACCGGCGAGCAGCAGTCGTGAAGATCGTCGTGTGACCAGGTGCGGTCTATAGCGGCAATGCCTGGCACGACGATCATCACGACCCATCACGGCCGCAACCGCAGCCGCCACCCCAGCGACCAGGTCTGCGCCGGTTCGAGCCAGCGCAGGCCCTCACCGGAGCGCAGCGCGTTCGGCGGTGCCGTCATCGGTTCTATCGCGACCGCGCTCGTCCGGCCGTGCTCGCCTGGGTAGTCGTCGGTGACGTAGAAGTGCACGTAGGCGAAGTCCGGATCGGCCACCAAGTCGACGCTGCGCCCGTCCGGCGCGCGCAGCGAATGCGTGACGACGCCGTCGACGACCTCCACGTCGGCGTACGAGGCGTGCGCCACTGCATCACCGACGCGGCGACCGGCGCGCAGGTCCAGCGCGGTGCCCTCCACGTCCACCGATCCAGTCGGGATGTGGCGCTCGTCCAGCGTCAGCGCACGTGCCGCCGGAATCGTGACGGTCAGGTCCTGCACCGCGGCGTCACCGACGCGTAGGTAGGGATGGCTTCCCACGGCGACGGGAGCCGACTCGGCACCGTCGTTGCGGATCTCGTGCCGGATCCACATCCCGTCCGGCGCCAGTTCGTAGCTCACCCGCGTACTCAGGCGAAAGGGATAGCCCGGGCAGGGATCGATGTCGGCGGCCAGCGTCACGTGGCGCGCTCCGCGGGAGGTCACGTCGTACCTCGCCGTGCTGAGCAACCCGTGGATGGCGTGCCCCAAGTCGGGTTCGGTGATCTCCAGCTGCTGGTCGACGCCGTTCAGCGACCACCTGCCGGAGTCGACGCGATTCGGCCACGGGACCAGCACCGCACCAGCGGCCATCGGCGGGGGTCGATCCGCCGGATACGGTTCGACGAGGTCGACGCCGTCGACGGTGAGTACGCGCGGGCTCGCGCCGACCTCGGAGATGACGGCGCGAACGTACCCGGAGCCCGACGTCAGGAGCAGCTCGTGTTGGGTACCGGCAGTAGGCGGCTCAGGTACGTTCATGGCGTTCATCCTGACCTACCAGAGGCGGCTCGCGACGCCCGCCCCGGCCTCGGATAGCGTTCCGGAATGGCCGACAATCCGTTCTTTTCCGCAAGTGACCTGCCCTACCAGCTCCCGCCGTTCGATCTGATCGAGGTCGGTCATTACCGGCCCGCGTTCGAGCGCGGCATGAGCGAACAACGCGACGAGGTCGAGGCGATCGCCACCGACCCCGAGCCGCCGACGTTCGAGAACACCGTCGTCGCCTTGGAGCGCTCGGGACGCACGCTGCAGCGCGTGGCCGCCGTGTTCTTCAATCAGGCCAGTTCGGACACGAACGAGGCGCTCCAGGCCATTCAGGAGGAGGTGTCGCCCAAGCTCGCCGCGCACAGCGACGCCATCCACTTGGATCCGCGGCTGTTCGAGCGCATCACCACGCTCATGGCCGACACGTCAGATCTCGATGCCGAGTCGCGGCGGCTACTCGAACGCCTGCACATGCAGTTCGTCCGCGCCGGTGCGGCCCTCGGCGCAGAGCAACAGGCTCGGCTGCGTGAGATCAACGAGGAGCTCTCGGCGCTGTCCACGCGGTTCCAGAACAACCTGCTCGCCGACACCAACGAATCGGCCGTGGTGGTGGACGACGTGTCCGAGCTGGACGGCCTGAGCGACGATGCCATCGCCGCAGCTGCCCAAGCTGCTCGTGATCGTGGGCTGGACGGCAAGTACGTCCTGACGTTGGTGCTGCCGAGCGGGCAGCCGGCCCTGGCGTCGTTGACCGACCGGTCGGTGCGCGAGCGGCTGTATCACGCGTCGATCAACCGTGGTGCCAACGGCAACGCCTACGACAACTCCGCGACCGTGCAGCAGATGGTGACGCTGCGGGCCGAACGTGCCGCACTGCTCGGCTACGGCAACCATGCGGAGTACGTGCTGGCCGACAGCACCGCGGGCAGTCCTGCCGCGGTACACGAGATGCTCGACCCGCTCGTCCCCACGGCCGTGGCCAACGCCTATGCCGAGGCCGCTCGCCTGCAGGACGTCATCGGTGACGAGTTCGAGCTTCAACCATGGGACTGGGCCTACTTCTCCGAGAAGGTCCGCCGCGCGAGCTACGACATCGACGGCGCGGAGCTTCGCCCGTACTTCGAGCTCGAGCGCGTGGTGCGCGACGGCGTGTTCTTCGCCGCCGGCCTGCTGTACGGGCTGAGCTTCACCGAGCGCCCCGATCTCGTCGGCTACCACCCCGACGTGCGTGTCTTCGAAGTGTTCGATGCCGACGGCTCCCCGCTGGGCCTGTTCCTCGCCGACTACTTCGCCCGCGACTCCAAGCGGGGCGGCGCCTGGATGAACTCGCTGGTCGATCAGTCGAAGCTGCTCGGCACCCAGCCCGTCGTGGTCAACAACCTCAACATCGCCCGCCCACCGGAGGACGAGCCCGCTCTGCTGACCTTCGACGAGGTCACGACCGTGTTCCACGAGTTCGGCCACGCCCTGCACGGGCTGTTCTCGGACGTGACCTACCCGACGTTCTCCGGCACCAGCGTGTTCCGCGACTTCGTCGAGTTCCCGTCGCAGGTCAACGAGATGTGGGCAGTCTGGCCGGAGGTGCTGTCCAACTATGCGCGGCACTACCGGACCGACGAACCGCTGCCGCAGGAGCAGGTCCAGCGGCTGCTCGACTCGCAGTCGTGGGGCGAGGGGTTCAAGACGACGGAGTATCTTGCCGCAGCCCTGCTCGACTTGGCGTGGCACGAGATCGAGCCCGGCACCGAGATCGACTCGACCGCCGCGTTCGAGGCGGCTGCGCTGCAGAAGGCGGGCGTGGCCGTCGCCGCGGTACCGCCGCGCTATCGCTCCACGTACTTCGCCCACATCTTCGCTGGCGGCTACAGCGCCGGGTACTACTCCTACATCTGGAGCGAGGTGCTCGACGCCGACTCGGTCGAGTGGTTCAAGGAGAACGGCGGAGCGCTGCGCGAGAACGGCGACCACTTCCGGCGCACCCTGCTCTCCCGCGGTGGCAGCGTCGATCCGATGGCGGCGTTCCGCGCTTTCCGTGGTCGTGACCCGCGCATCGAGCCGTTGCTGAAGCGGCGCGGTCTCGACGCCGGCTGATGTGAAGGCGGTGATCGTCGGCGGGTCGGTGGGTCGAGACGGCGGCCCGGGACTCGCTGACGATCACCACCGGCCGTAGTTTTGGACACCTCAGTCCATAACTGCTACGGTCACTCCCATGCCACGCCCACGCGGTTTCGATCCCGAGTCGGCCGTCGAGGCGGCGATGAACGTCTTCTGGGACGGCGGCTACACGGCAACGTCCACCGACGACCTGTGCCGCGGCACCGGTGTGGGGCGCAGCAGCCTGTACAACACCTTCACGAGCAAGCGCGAGTTGTACCAGAAATCGCTGCGCCGATACGCCGAGCGCACGCGCGCCACCCAGTCCGACCTTCTCGAACGACCCGGTCCGGTACGCGCGATCATCCGCGACTTCCTCACCGAAGCTTTGCGCAACCAGCTGGCCGACCCGCGTCGGCGCGGGTGCCTGGCGTTGAACGCCGCGGTCGAGATCGGCAACTCCGACGACGACGTCGCCACCTTGGTCCGCAGTGATTTCGACGCCATCGTCGACACCATGCGCGCGTTGATCGAACGCGGCCAGCGCGACGGCGAGCTCTCCCCCGACCTCGATCCTCTCGCCGTCGCCCGACTCGTCCACAGCTCCCTCGTCGGCGTCCATGTGGTCGGCCGGGTCACCGACAAGCCCGAACGAGTCACCGACATCATCGACGCTCTGATCGACGCGCTGTAGCCGCCCGGCCGTGGGCCGCATTCCGGCAGCGCGACTGCACGCCCCCATTTTGAACTGGCCGATCCATAATCGAGGAGCCGCTTTGCCCGCGTCCCCGCCCGCCACGCGCGTCCCGTTCGCCGTCTACGTCTTGGGCTTGAGCATCTTCGTGCTCGGCACGACCGAGTTCATGATCGCCGGGCTGTTGCCGACCATCGCCGACGACCTGGACGTCACCATCCCCGACGCCGGCCTGTTGATCTCCGCGTTTGCGATCGGCATGACGCTGGGCGCGCCCGTCATGGCTGTCGCCACGTTGCGGCTACCACGCAAGGCCACCTTGCTCGGCGCGCTCGTCGTGTTCGTCGCGGGGCATGTCGTCGGCGCGCTCGCTCCCACGTACGCCACACTGATGATCACCCGCGTCGTCTCCGCGGTTGCCACGGGAGCGTTCTGGGCCGTGGCGGCCGTCGTCGCCGTACGGCTCACCCCGCCCGGCCTGACGGCGCGCGCCCTGGCGGTCCTGGTCGGCGGGCTGACCGTGGCGAACGTGCTCGGGGTGCCTGCCGGTACGTGGGTCGGCCAAGAACTGGGCTGGCGGGCCGCGTTCTGGGCGGTCGCGGCGCTGGCGGGGCTGGCGGCCGCGGCGATCATCGCGATCGTGCGCGTGCCCGGCGACGACGAAGCCAGCGCGCCCCGGCTCCGGAACGAGCTCCGCGCGTTCCGCACCCGCCGGATGTGGCTGGCGCTGGCCACGACGGCTGCGTTTCAGGCCGGCGTGTTCGCTGCGTTCTCCTACTTCGCGCCGCTGCTCACCGACGTGTCCGGCGTGAGCGAGCGGTCGGTGCCGCTCGTGCTGGCGCTGTTCGGCGTCGGCACGTTCATCGGCATCAGCATCGGCGGGCGGGTCGCCGACCGCGGCCTGTTCACCAACATCTTCGCGAGCCTGGGGGCGCTGACGGCGATGCTGGTCGTGCTCGCCGCGGTGTCGGACCATCCGGTCGCCACGGTCGCGGCGATCTTCGCCGTCGGGGTCGCGGGGTTCTCGATCGCACCCGGGCTCAACGCCCGCATCTTCGTCGTCGCCGGCGACGCACCGACGTTCGCAGCCGCGGTCAACACCTCAGCGTTCAACGTCGGCAACACCGTCGGGCCGTGGGCCGGAGGGCTGGTGATCACGGCCGGGTGGGGTTACGTGGCGCCGGTCTGGGTCGCCGTCGCTCTCACGCTGTCCGCACTCACCCTCGCCGTCGTCGCCTGGGCCCACGAGCGCCGGTTCGAGCAGGAGCCGCAGCGGGTGCCGGACCCCGTCACTTAGAGTCGGGGACATGAGCGCAGCTGCTGAGCAGATCTCGTCCTGGCCCGTCGACCATGCGGCGGCGGCAGCTGTCCGGCCCGACGGCCAGGTGGCGTTCTCGTACGGCGACCTGAACCGTACGTTCCGGCTGGCGTCGGTGACGAAGCTGCTCACCGCGTACGCGGCCTTGATGGCCGTCGAGGAGGGCGCCCTCACGCTCGACGACCCGGCCGGGCCCGAAGGGTCCACCGTCCGGCACCTGCTGGCGCACACCAGCGGCCTCGCGTTCGACGACCACGCTGCGGTCGCGGCACCCGGCACGCGGCGGCTGTATTCGAACTCCGGCTTCGAGCAGCTGGCCGACGTCGTGACCAAGCGCGCGGGGATGCCGTTCGCCGACTATGTCGCCGAGGGTCTGCTCGAACCGCTGGGCATGACCTCCACCGCCTTCGAAGGCTCACCGGCGTCCGGTGCGTCGTCCACCGGCGCCGACCTGGTGCGCTTCGCCACCGAGCTGCTCTCCCCCACCCTGCTGCACCCCAGCACGCTCGACGACGCGGTGACCGTCGCCTTCCCCGGCCTGAATGGCGTCTTGCCTGGCTACGGGCATCAAAAGCCCAACGACTGGGGGCTGGGCTTCGAGATCCGCGACGGCAAGTCACCGCACTGGACCGGCTCGACGAACTCCCCGGGCACGTTCGGTCACTTCGGCCAGGCAGGGACGTTCGTCTGGGTCGATCGCGACCTCGGAGCCGCGTGCGTCGCGTTGGCCGACCGCGATTTCGGGCCGTGGGCCGTGCAGGCGTGGCCGCCGTTCAACGACGCTGTGGTCGCCGAGCTTCGCGGCTAGGCCTTCCCTGCCGACACCACCAGGCGTTGTGTCGCATCACGAGGCGTGCACGGGTGGTGTGGCAGGGAATTGCCAAGTGAACATGATCATTTGACGAGCGGGAGGGGTTAGTCGATGAGGTCGTAGGCGGGGATGGTGAGGAAGTCGGCGAAGTCGTCGGCGAGGGCGACCCGCTCGAACACCTCGCGCGCCTGGGCGAAGCGCTGTTCGTCGTAGGCGTCGCCGTAGGCGGCGCGAATCCGCTCGAGCTCCTCGTCGAGCACCCCGCGCACGTAGTCCGTCGTCACCGCGACACCGTCGGCGTGGACGTCGTTGCGGCACCACTGCCAGATCTGCGCCCGGGCGATCTCAGCCGTGGCGGCGTCCTCCATCAGGTTGTTGATCGCCGCCGCGCCGTTGCCGCCCAGCCACGCCGCGAGGTATTGCAGCGCCACCGAGATGTTGCTGCGCACGCCCTCCTCGGTGACCTCGCCGTCGGTCGCGGCGACGTTGAGCAGGTCGTCAGCGGTGACGGTGACGTCGGTGCGCAGGCGGTCCACCTGGTTCGGCCGGTCGCCGAGCACGGAGTCGAAGACCTCGCGGCACACCGGCACCAGGTCCGGATGAGCCACCCAGGACCCGTCGAAGCCGTCGTTCGCCTCACGCTCCTTGTCCTGGCGCACCTTGGCGAAGGCTTGCTCGTTGACCTCGGGGTCACGCCGACTGGGGATGAACGCCGCCATCCCGCCCATCGCGAACGCGCCGCGGCGGTGGCACGTGCTGACCAGCAGTTCGGTGTAGGCGCGCATGAACGGCGCGGTCATCGTGACCGCCGCGCGGTCGGGCAGGACGAAAGCAGCGCCTGCGTCGCGGAAGTACTTGATCACACTGAACAGGTAGTCCCACCGGCCGGCATTGAGACCCGAGGCGTGCTCACGCAGCTCGTAGAGGATCTCGTCCATCGCGAAAGCAGCCGGGATGGTCTCGATCAGCACGGTCGCCCGGATACTGCCGTGTGGAATGCCCAGGTCCTGCTGCGCGGCGGTGAAGACGTCGTTCCACAGCCGGGCCTCGAGGTAGCTCTCCATCTTCGGCAGGTAGAAGTACGGGCCGCTGTTGCGGTCGAGCAGCTCACGGGCGTTGTGGAAGAAGTACAACCCGAAGTCCACCAGCCCGGCCACCGCCGGTTCGCCGTCGACGAGCAGGTGCCGCTCGTCGAGGTGCCACCCGCGCGGACGCATGACGATGGTCGCGAGCTCGCCGTCCTCGCGCAGCCGGTACTGCTTGCCGTCCGGCGATTCGTGCTCGAGGGTGCCGCGCACCGCGTCGCGCAGGTTCACCTGGCCGGCGACGACGTTGGCCCAGTGCGGGGTGTTCGCGTCTTCGAGATCGGCCAGCCACACCCGGGCCCCGGAGTTCAGCGCGTTGATGGCCATCTTGCGCTCCGTCGGCCCGGTGATCTCCACCCTCCGGTCGAGCAGGTCCGGCGGGGCGGGCGCGACCGTCCATTCACCGTCGCGCACGGCCTTGGTCTCGGGGTCGAAGTCAAGACGTCCGGTACGCCGCACCTGCTCACGTCGCTCGGCGCGGGCCGCCAGCAGCTCGTCGCGGCGTCCGGCGAACCGGCGGTGCAGCGCGGCGACGAAGTCCAGCGCGGCCGGGGTGAGCACGTCGTCCTGCCGCTCGACGGCCGGTCCGTTCAGTTCGACGCTCGGCATAGGTGTCCTTTCTTCGGGGTGAAAATGAGATCTCAGTGGCCAGGGCGCGGCCGGGACGGACTGCGTGCGGCGGCGTCGAGCAGTTGCACCGGATGCCGGATCGGGCGGTCCAGCCATCGGGCGATCTGCAGGGCACATCCCGGATTGGTCGTGACGACGACGTCGGCTTCGGTCTCGGCGAGCGTGGCTGCCTTGCGTTGGCCCAGCTCGGCGGCCGCCTCCGGTTGAACGAGGTTGTAGATGCCGGCCGAGCCGCAACACAGTCCGTCGTCGAGCACCGGACGCAGGGTGACCCCGGGGATGCGGCGCAGCACGGTACGCGGCGCTCCGGTGACCCCCTGGGCATGGGCGAGGTGGCAGGCGTCGTGGTAGGCCACGTCCAGCTCGAGCCGGCCGTAGGCGGCACGCGGTTCGAGCTCGGCCAGGACCTCGGTGACGTCGCGTACCTTCGCCGCCAGGTCTCGGGCGCGTTCGGCGTAACGCGGGTCGTCGGCGAGCAGCCGGCCGTAGTCCTTCAGCGCCGAGCCGCACCCGGCGGCGTTGACGACCACGGCGTCCAGACCGAGCGGGGCGAACACGTCGACGATCTTGCGCGCCCGCGCCATCGCCGCGGACTCCCGCCCGCCGTGCAACTCCAGCGCCCCGCAGCAGCCTTGCGCCGGCGGGGTGACCACCTCGCACCCCTCGGCGGCCAGCACACGCACGGTCGCCGCGTTGACGTCGCCGAAGAACACCTCCTGCACGCAGCCGCTGACGAAACCGATCCGGCGGCGTCGCGCACCAACAGCCGGGACCAATGCCGGCGTACGCCGGACCACGTCACGCAACCGGACCGCCGGGGCCACCGACTCCAGCGCTTTCAGGCGCGGCGGCAGCCGGTCGCGAACCCCCGTGCGGCGCAGCAGCGCGGCCGGGCCGAGCCGGCGATGGATCCACGCGAAAACCGCGGCGACCCGCAGCCGCCGACGCCCGGGGAAGACGGTGAACAGCACCCGGCGGAACGCGCGATCACGCCAGGGGCGCCGGTATTCGTCCTCGATCGTCGCCCGGGCGGACTCGATGAGCTCGTCGTAATGCACCCCGGACGGGCAGGCCGACACACACGCCATGCACCCGAGGCAGGCGTCCAGGTGACCGACCCACGTCGCGTCGATGGCGGTGTCGCCGTCCAGGGCGGTCTTCATCAGGTGGATCCGTCCGCGCGGCGAATCCATCTCCTCGCCCCACAAGCTGTAGGTGGGGCAGGCCGGCAGGCAGAAGCCGCAATGCACGCAGTCGTTGATCAGCTTGCGGTCCACGGTGTCAGATCCCTCCCACGAAGCGTCCGGGCGAGAAGCGGCCGTGCGGGTCGAGGGCGGTCTTCACCGAGCGCATCAGGTCCAGGTACCGGGCCGGCGGCGGGTCGCCCCACGGGTCGACGTGATCGTCGAGCTCGGCCGGGCGTTCCCGCAGGACGACGTGGCCGCCGGTGCGGGTGACCGCGTCGCGCCACCGATTGACGACCACGGCGTGATCGCGCGTGTCGCCACCGGTCAGCACCGCATCGTGCAGACCCAGGCCGGCGTGGCTGTACAGGCTCGCCTCGACCGGCGTGCCCTCGACGGCCGCCGTGAGCGCTTCGGCGATGGTCGCGAGGTCGGTGGGCAGGCTCGTGGCCCGGGCGCGGGTCGCGGGCGCTTCGGCAGAGTGCGCCTGGCGCCAGGTGTCCAGCTGATCGCTTGCGCCGTCCACCGGCTCAGCCTCGGCGCCATGCCGCCGCACGATGGCGATCATCGCGTCCACCTGCGTGTCCAGCCCGCGGGCCGGACCTTCCAGGACCAGCAACAACGCGCCTCGCCCAACACTCGCCCACTCCATCGCGCTGCATTCCACCGGGCTGGCGAGCAGATCGCGGACCACGGCCGCAGCGACCGGCGCCGAGGCCGGAACCCGAACAGCTCTGGTCGCCTCCGGCACCGGGTGCAGGCGCAGCGTCAACTCGACAACCAGGCCGAGCGTGCCCAGCGACCCGCACCACAGCTTGCCCAGGTCGTAGCCGGCCACGTTCTTGATGACGTCGCCGCCGCTGCGGGCTACGGTGCCGTCGGCCAGAACGACGGTCGTGCCGATGACGTGGTCACGCACACCGCCGTACCGCAGCCGCCGCGGACCCCCGTCGTTGGCGACGAAGACACCGCCCACGGTGCTGCGGCCCGCGGTGCCAGGCGGGTCGCAGCCGAACTCCTGACCGGCGCGGCCCAGTTCCGCCTGCAGATCGTGCAGCGCGATGCCGGCTTGCACGGTCGCCGTCATGTCCCCGGCGTCGTGGCTCACCAGCAGGTTCAGCTCGCGCGTATCGATCACGTGCCAGGCCCGCCCGGTGGTGGGCCGCCCGGCCCAGCTCAGTTTCGTTCCGGCGCCGCGGACCAGGATGTTCGCATCGTCATCGCGAGCGGCCAGGACGGCGGCGCGCGCGCCGGTGAGATCGCGGGGACGATGGGTCGCGGCGACGTCGATCATCGCCTCGGTTTCAGCGGTCATCGCGATCACATCCGCTCGATGATGCCGGCGGCCTCGAGCGGGTGTGGCTTGTACGGGCCGGGCCGTTCACCGCACAGCCGCGGCGTCGGCAGGACCTTGTCGGGGTTGCACCGCCCCTCCGGGTCGAAAGCCGCGCGGACGCGGTCCATGACGGCCAGATCGTCCGCGGTGAACATCGTGGGCATCGAGCAGGCCTTGTCCGCGCCGATGCCGTGCTCGCCGGACAGCGAGCCGCCGAAAGCCACGCACAGCTCCGCGATCTGCTTCGACAACGTCTCGGCGCGCTCGGTCACCTCCGCGTCGGCACCGTCGTAGAGCACCAGCGGATGCAGGTTCCCGTCACCGGCGTGGAAGACGTTGGCCACCCGCAGCCCGGCCGCGGCGGCCATCTGGCTGATCTTGTCCAGGCACTCCCCCAGGCGGGTGCGCGGGATGACGCCGTCTTGAACGAAGTAGTCCGGCGCGAGCCGGCCCATCGCCGCGAACGCAGCTTTGCGTCCCTTCCACACCCGGGCGCGTTCGGCCGGATCATCCGCGATGCGGATAGCGGTGGCACCGTTGTCGGTGCACAACCCGACGACGTCGGCGAACGATGCCTCGCATTCCGCCGCCGGGCCGTCGAGCTCGACGATGAGCGCGGCCCCGCTGTCGCGGTCGAAGCCGGCGTGTGCATCGTCTTCAGCTGCTTGGATGGCGAGGTTGTCCATCATCTCCACCGCGGCGGGGACGATTCCGGCGGCGATGATCGCCCCGACGGCGTCCCCGGCGGCGGCCGGAGTCGCGAAATCCGCCACCATGGTGCGCACCGCTTCCGGACGCCGGAGCAGGCGCAAGGTGACCTTGGTGACGATGCCGAGCGTGCCCTCGGAGCCGACGAACAGCCCGCGCAGGTCGTAGCCGAGCGGGTCCAGGGTGGGACCGCCGAGCTCCACGACCTCGCCGTCGGGCAGGACCACCTCGCACCCCAGCACGTGATGGGTGGTGAAGCCGTATTTCAGGCAGTGCGCTCCGCCGGAGTTCTCAGCGACGTTGCCCCCGATCGAGCAGACGACCTGGCTGGACGGGTCCGGTGCGTAATAGAGGTCGTAGCCGGCGACGGCCTTGCTGACTTGGGCGTTGGTGACTCCGGGCTCGACGGTGATGCGCTGGTTGGCGGCGTCGATGTCGAGCACCCGGCGCATCCGCGACAGCGCGATCAGCACGCCGTCAGGGTGCGGCAGCGCACCGCCGGACAGGCCGGTGCCGGAACCGCGCGGAACCAGCGGCACGCCGTGGCGGGCGCACGCTCGGACGACACCGACCACCTGATCGCGGTTCTCCGGCAGGGCGACGAACGCGGGGACGGCGCGATAGCCGGTCAGGCCGTCGGATTCGTAGGTCCGCCGCTGCGCCCACTCGGTGAGAAGGCCGGCCGGGCCCAGCACGTCGTGCAGCTCGAGCCGTAGCGCCTCAGACACGATCGCCAACTTTTCCATCAGGTGGATGTTCTGTACCTTAGAGTGGATTCTGACGTTACGCTGGCCGGACCGGCTGGTCAAGGACGGAGGTCCCGACGATGGCGAAGGCCACGAACGGTGTGCAGTCCGTCGAGCGCGCTCTGGACATCATCGAGTCGCTGGCCAACGCAGACGGCGAACTCGGACTCACCGACCTGGTGACGGCCACCGGATTGCCATTGGCCACCGTGCACCGGCTGCTCACCACGCTGGTCGGCCGGGGCTACGTCAGCCAGGCCCCGCAGTCGCGTCGGTACCTGCTCGGGCCGAGCGTGCTGAAGCTGCGCGAGCCCGCGTCGAGACTGTTCGGCGTCTGGGCCGAGCCACACCTGGCCGAGTTGGCCAGGATCAGCCAGGAGAGCGCGAACCTGGCCGTTCTGGACGGCGACCACGCCGTCTACATCGCCCAGGTCGCCGGCCCCCGGCGGCTGCGAATGTTCACCCAGGTGGGCAACCGCGTCCTTCCGCACGCCAGTGCGGTCGGCAAAGTCCTGCTGGCGTTCGGTCAGCGTGAGCATGCAGAGCAGATCATCGCCCGCACCGGGCTGCCCCGGCGCACGAACGCCACGATCACCGACCGCGCGGCGTTCTTCCGTGAACTCGACGCCGTCGCCGAGGCCGGCTACGGAATCGACGCCGGCGAGGAAGAAGAGGCCGTGCGGTGTATCGCGGTGCCGGTCTTCCATGACGGACGAGCTGTGGCGGCGATGTCGGTGTCGGGACCGTCAGCGCGTATCGACGCCCTCGAGGGAGACGGGCTGGTGGCCGGTATGACTCGCATCGCGACAGAGCTCGCGGCGTCACTACGGCCCCCTCGAGATGCACTCGTCAGCGGCGCTCGATAATCTTCCTCGGTGACCCTCCTTGCGTGCGCGAAGATCGCACGGTCTTGGTGGAGGCGTTTGGCGACCGTCTGCACGCTGGCCATAGGCACGTTCCTGGTCGTCGCCCCCGTCGCTTCCGGCGAAGTCCTGGCTGCCGGCGACGACTCCCACGCCGGCACCGTCGACGAGATCATCGAACACCTGCGCGCCGACCCGATCCTGGTGCAGCCGTCCATGGCCATGGGCGATTCCGCGCGTGCGCACGACGTGCTCACCGACGCCGCTGCCGGCGTCGACGTCCCGGTCTACGTGGTCCTCGCCGAGGTCCCGGCCGACCTCACCGACGCCGAGCGCCCGGCCGAGCAGGCGGCGGCGCTGTTCCGCGACGCTCTCGGCGACGGGCTCTATTACGTCGCCTTCCCGGACGGCCCCAGTTACAGCCACGGCTGGGGCGACGGCCTGGAGGACTTCACCGGCCGCGCCGCCAACGACGCCGTCCTGAGCGCCGAAGCGAATGCCTCAGGCGAGTACCCGATGGCTTCGTCGCTGCTCGAGGCGGTCTACACCGTTCGCTCCGCCGAGCAGCCCGGCGCCGCTCTGCCGGAGTCCGTGGTCGAGGAGTACGCGAACCAGTCGTGGGCCATCCGGCCAGAGACCGGCAGCGCACGCACCGATGCCACGGCCGGCCGATGGGTGGCGGTGATCGCCACGACGTCGGGGATCGTCGTCGCCGGGCTCATCGTCACCCTCGTGGTCGCCCGGACAGCCCCGCTGCCTCGTCGCGACGATCATGCGCCGATCCCGGCCGACGCTCGTGTCCACGCGCAACGAATCGTCGATGCCGCCCGCCGCCGCCTCGCCGAACTGCCTGCCGCCACCCTCACCGACCCGCAGGCGGAATCGGCGACTCGGGCCATCGAAGCCGCCGACCGCGCGATGAGCACCGGCGACGATCTCGACGCCGTAGGCGCCCAGGTGCTCGGCCGGGTCGCTCATCGCGAGTTGAATCGCCGGACAGATCCGGACTCCAAGCCCTATCGCCCCTGTTTCGTCAACCCGGCGCACGGCGAGGCCCATGACACCGTCCGGGTCGGCGGGTCTTCGATCGACGCTCCGGTCTGCAGGTCCTGCGCCCAACAGAGGGACCCCGGGCCCTTCCTGTCCGTACGCAGCGGGCGGCGCGGGTGGAAGCCGTACGTCGAGACGTCCACCGTCTGGGCCCGGACCGGCTTCGGGGCGTTGGTCGGCGACCTCGCCGACCAGGTGCTCGACGATCGGGTCACGCGCCCATGAGCCGGCGAATCCGAGGTCTGCTGATCACGCTGATCTGTGCGGCGGCCGGGGCCGGTATCGCGTGGTGGGTCTCCACGCCCGAAGTCCCGGCCGAGGTGGAGGTGACCGAACGAGCCCGAGCCGCCGCCGCTGGACTGGCCGACTCCCACGTGTACGTCGACCCCAGTAGCGAGGGAGTGTTCACCGAGCAGCAACTCGCCCGGTTGGATGCCGCCGCGGCCGCGTCGGACCCCCAGGTCTTCCTGGTCGTGTGGCCGGATAGTTGGGAAGCCGGGTACGCCTACAGCGCCGACGTGCTGAAGCAGATCGGCGAACTGACCGGCCAACCCGGGCTCTACCTCGAGTTTGCCCCTGGCGCCGACCTGGCCCATACCGATGTGGGCATCACCGGCGAGCGTTTTCACATCCTGGGCGACTACGACGGCGAATCGACCGGCGCCCAGGAGACCACCCAGCTGCTGCAGGAGATCGAGAACAACGACGGCCGCCAGTACGAACTGGGCGAGGACACCAGCAGCAACTACTTCGGCGGAACCGCCGGCACCATCGCCGCCGGCCTGCTCATCGGCGCGTTCGACGGTGCCGTCCTCGGCCTGCTGATCCTCGGCGGCTGGTCCGCAGCCCGGCGACGGAGGGCACGATGACCAGACAGAGTGACGTGGAAGAGCCCGCCTACGAGCCAGATCCGGCCGCGATCGCCGCAGATCTCGCTGACGACGGCGTGCATGTCGACCCGGCTCTCACCGACGCCATCGCGGCCGGGCAATTGGACGACATCACCTCGCTCGTCGCCGACGCCGAACACCAGGTGTTCGTGCTGGCCGTGCCGCTGGGCTACGACAGCGACGTCTCCGCGAACCAGCTCGTCACCCTGGTCCATCGCGAACTGCCTGAAGACGGCGTGTACTTCGTCACCGCAGGCACCCCGCAGACCTCGTGGCGTACGGAGTCCACGACCTACGGCGTCTCCACCGACAACGAGAACTCGCTGGCGGCGTTGGTCGCCCGCGATCGATACCCCAGCGACCTCGGCGAGCAACTGGTCGAAACACTCGAGATCTACACCAGCGGCGACGCCCGCCAGGTGCATGAGGAGCACTTCCCGGAGCAGCCGCAGAACGAGCCGGACGAGCCGGGCCAGTTCCTCGGCATGGACACCCCGGTGGCGGTGGGACTGGGTGCGGTTCTGGTCGCTGTCGTCGTCGGCGGCTGGTGGCTAGGCCGGCGGCGGCCGCGGGCCGACGTGGCACTGAAGCGGCGCGCGCTGCAACGGATCTCGTCCGCGCAGATGCGCGAGTGGCGACGGCGCGCGGAGACCGAGAGTGCTGCCCTGGGCCAGCGCATCCGTGAGCTCGAAATCGGCCAGGGCGCCGACAGCCACGCCTGGGCCGCCGCGCTCGACCACTACCAGGCCGCGACGGCCGTGCTGGACGGTTCGACCGACGCCGCCGACTCCATCGGCGCGCTCGTGTTGACCCAGCGCGGCGACGACGCTCTCGATCACGCCGTGGCCGGAAAACCGTGGACGCCGAAGGCGGCATGCTTCTTCAACCCGCTGCACGGCACGGCGACGACGACAGCCCCGTGGTCCACGCCGGCCGGCGCTCGCGATGTGCCGTGCTGTGCCGCCTGCCGGCGCGACATCCGCAAGCACCGCGAGCCTGACATCCTCGACCTGCCCACCGAGACCACCGTGGTGCACTACATGGACGCCGACGCCGAGCCGTGGGCGTCCACCGGGTACGGGTCGTTGACACCAGATCTGCTCACACAGCTCCAACAGCGCGGGATCGAATCCTGACCGACGACGCTACGTCGTGGTCAAGGTGAGCTCGAACGTGTACATCGACGCCCGGTAGAGGTGCGAGCCGTACTCCACCGCCCGCCCGACCTCGTCGTAGGCCACCCGGGTCATGGTCAGCAGCGGCGCGCCCGGCTTCTCGTTCAGGAGCCGAGCCTCAGCGGCCTTGGCCGCTCGCCCGCCGATCGACTGGGTGGCGATCTTGAGCGTGATCCCGGCCGCACGGATCAGCTCGTACAGCCCGGTACGCGCCAGCATCTCGGCATCGAGGTCGACCATGGTCGTCGGGATGTGGTTGGTCATGATCGACAGTGGATCGTCGCCGGCGAAGCGCAGCCGGCGCACGACGTAGACCTCCGCCGTGTCGTCCAGGCCCAGGGCCTCGGCCACCACCTCGCTCGGCGTCTGGACGTCGAACGAGAGCACCTCGGTGCGTGGTTGCTTGCCTGCTGCGCGCAGGTCGTCGTACAGACTGGACAGCTCGACGGGGCGACGGACCTTCGGTTGCACGACCTGGGTTCCGACGCCGCGCTTGCGGACGAGCATGCCGCGGTCGACCAGATACTCGATGGCACGACGCATGGTGGGCCGGGACAGGCCGAGCTGATCGGCGAGGACGATCTCGTTGTCCAGCCGGGTACCCGGCGGATAAGCGCCGGACTCGATGAGGTGTTCCAGGTGCTGAGCGACCTGGAAGTACAGCGGCACCGGGCTCGTGCGATCGACAACGAGCCGCGGGATCTCGTCTCCCACCTAGCCCCTCCATTCACACATCCGGACGTCAGTATGTTAGGACATTGACCACAGATGGGAGGCCTCGATGCTGCCCGCACGGTGACCGTCCACTGCGATTAGGTCACTGTTTCGTACGCGTTCTGGCATTCGTCAAGAGGTCATGACAATCTGACAGCCGGTTCACCGAAGGTTCAGCTCTGGAGGATTGATGAAGCTCAACACCAGGCTGGGCGGCAGCGTCGCCGGCCTCCTCGCCGCGACCCTCGTCCTGGCCGCATGCGGCAGCGATGACGACGGCGGTTCCGGCGGTGGCGACCCCAGCCAGAACGCTGACGCCACCGAGGTGACGCTGACCATCACCGACAACGCGATCGTCGGCGGCAAGAACTCCGAAGGCGCCACCTGGGTCACCGAATGGGTGATTCCGGAGTTCACCGCGATGCAGGAAGAGAAGGGTGTCGACGTCACCGTCGAGTTCGAGGAGAACGGCGTCGACGACGAGGAGTACAAGACCAAGATCGCCCTCGACCTGCAGTCCGGCGAGGGCGCTGACATCATCGGCATCGACGGCATCTGGACTGGCGAGTTCGCCGAGGCCGGCTACATCGCGCCGCTGAGTGACGTGGCCGGTGACGCCGTGGACGAGTGGGACGGCTGGGAGCAGATTCCCGAATCGGTGCAGCAGGCGATGTCGTTCGGCGGCGAGAAGTACGGGATCCCGCTGGGCACCGACGGCCGCGTCATCTTCTTCAACAAGGAGCTGTTCGCCCAGGCCGGGCTGCCCGAAGACTGGCAGCCGACCAGCTGGGACGAGCTTCTCGACGCCGCCCGTGCACTCCAGCAGCTCGATGGCGTCACGCCGATGCAGATCAACGCCGGAACGGCGATGGGCGAGGCCACCACCATGCAGGGCTTCCTCCCGTTCCTGGCCGGGACCGGTGAGCTCATCGAGGAGGACGGCGCCTGGCGCGGCGCCTCGGCCGGAGTCACCGAGACACTCGGTTTCTACGCCGAGGTGTACGGCGGCGACGAACCGCTCGGCGACCCGCTGATCCAGCAGGAGGCGCAGGGTCGCGATACGTCCTTCCAGATGTTCGCCGACGGTGAGCTGGGCATGCTGATCGAGAGCGACTACCTGTGGCGCTCGGTGATCAACCCCGAGGAGGGCATCGCCCCCATGCCGAACCGCGACGAGGTCGTCGGCTGGGCGAAGATTCCCGCCCGTGAACCCGGCGCCGGCGTCAACGGCCAGGACTTCGTCAGCATGTCCGGCGGCACCGGGCGGGTGCTCAACCCGAACACCGAGTACCCGCAGCAGGCCTGGGAGCTGTTGCAGTTCATGAACTCGCCGGAGGCCTACGAGGCGATGCTGGCCGGCTCTGCCCGCATCACTCCGCGCGACGACGTCAATGCCGAGGCGCTGGCCGGCGACCCGATGCTGAGCTACATCGCTGAAGAGGTTCTGCCGATCACGTCGTACCGACCGTCGCTGGCGCTGTACCCGCAGGTGTCGGTGGCGCTGCAGGAGGCCACTGCTGCCATCGTCTCCGGTGACTCGCCGGAGGAAGCGGCCGCGTCGTACCAGAGTGAACTGGAGGACATCGTCGGCGATGACGGCTCCGTTACAACAGACTGACGCCGCGCCGGCGGGGCAGCCCGAACAGCCCCGCCGGCGTACGGCCGTCGACGATGGCGACGCGGCCGGGCTCGGCCGGGGCCGGGCCGCCGCGTTCGTCGCCCCGGCGATGCTGCTCATCGCCGTCTTCTTGATCTTCCCGGCGATCTGGACGCTGTATCTGGGGCTGACCAACTGGCGACTGACCGGCTTGGCGGCCGCTGAGCCGGAGTTCGTCGGCGCCGACAACTACCTGGACGCGCTCAACGACCCGGCGTTTCGGACGTCGTTGATGCTCACGTTGGCCTTCGTGTTCTTCTCCGCCGTTGTCGGTCAGTCGATTCTGGGCTTCTCGCTGGCCTGGGCGTTTCGCCGGTTGCGCCAGGGCATTCGCACGGTGGTCGAGACCGTGGTCCTGATGGCCTGGATCATTCCCGCCTCGGTCATCGCGTTCCTGTGGATCGCGCTGCTGGCTCGGCGGGACGGCACGCTCAATGCCCTCCTCGGTACCGAGGGCACCGCGTGGCTGCTCGAGTACCCGATGCAGTCGATCATCATCTTCAACATCTGGAACGGCACGGCGTTCTCGATGCTGCTGTTCAGCTCCGCGCTGGCGGCGGTTCCGCCGTCGCAGTTCGAGACGGCGAAGATGTCCGGCGCCGGCACCCTTGCGACGTTGCGCGATGTCGTCTTCCCGAACATCCGCGGCCACGTTCTGACGAATACGCTGCTCATCACGTTGTGGACGTTCAACGTCTTTGCGCCGTACCTGATCACCGCAGGCGGACCGGAAGGGCGTACCGAGATTCTCGGCATCTACATCTACCGGGTCGCGCTCAAGGAGGGCGCTCTCGGCGAGGGAGCAGCGCTGTCGTTGATCATGATCCTGATCAATCTCGTGGTCGCCTCCGTGTACCTCCGATTGCTGCGGGAGCGAAAGACATGACCGTGCGGCAGTCCTTGGGTTTCATCGGCCGCTACCTCTTCATCGCCTTCGTTCTGGCGTTCTTCGCCCTCCCCCTGCTGTGGCTGGCCAGCGCGCCGTTCGACCGAGCACCGTCGTTGGCGGTCTCGTGGCCCGAGTTCACCCTCGCGAATTTCCGGACGCTCGTCGACAACCCGTACGCGCTGGAATCGTTGTGGAACTCCGTCCTGCTCGCGGCCGGCACGACCGCGATCGTGCTGGTTCTCGCCGCGCTGGCGTCGTACGCACTCTCGAGGGTGCGCATCCCCGGGCGGGATGCCCTGCTCTACACGTTGCTCCTGCTGTCGTCCGTGGTCACCGGAACCGCGGCCATGGTGCCCACGTTCCTGCTCATCTCCGAACTCGGGCTCATCGACCGCCAACTCGGGGTCATCCTCGTGCTGGCGGGCGGGTTGTTGCCGACGGCGATCTTCATCCTCAAGGACTTCATGGACTCCACCCCGCGCTCGTACGAGGAGTCCGCGCGGGTGTACGGGGCGTCGTCGTTGCAGATCCTGCGCCATGTGGTCGTGCCGATCGCCCGCCCGGGCCTGGCGACGATCTCGGTGTGGGCGGTCGTGCAGGTGTGGGGCAATTTCCTGGTCCCCTTCATTCTGCTGCGCTCGGCCGACAAGCGACCCGCGGCGGTGACCATGTTCACCTTCTACACCGAGGGCGGCCAGCCCGACCTCGCGCTCATCTCCACGTTCTCCCTGCTCTTCTCCATCCCGGTAGTGGCCATGTACCTGTTCGTGAACCGCCGCTACGGCTTCCGCTTCCACGGAGGGATCAAGCGCTGATGGCGGCGATCACCACGCACCACCTCGTCAAGGAGTACCCCGGCGGCGTCCGCGCCGTCGACGGACTCGATCTCACCATCGACGACGGCGAGTTCTTCGCCCTGCTCGGACCATCCGGCTGCGGCAAGACGACCTTGCTGCGCACCATCGCCGGGCTGGAGTCGGCTACCGACGGCCGGCTGCACATCGGCGACCGCGACGTCACCGACCTGCAGCCGGGGCAGCGCCAGGTCGCCATGGTGTTCCAGGACTACGCGTTGTTCCCGCACATGTCCGTCGCCGACAACATCGCCTACCCGTTGAAGATCCAGAAGGTGGACAAGGGCGAACGGCTGGCCAAGGCCGAGGACGTCGGCGCCGGGCTGTCGCTCGACGGGCTGATGGCTCGCCGCCCGGGGCAGTTGTCCGGCGGCCAGCAGCAGCGCGTGGCGCTCGCGCGGGCGGTGGCGAGCAACCCGCAGGTGTTCCTGTTCGACGAGCCGTTGTCCAACCTCGACGCCCGGCTGCGCCTCGAGGCGAGGACCTTCCTGAAGCGATTGCAGCGCGATCTCGGCGTCACGACGGTGTTCGTGACCCACGACCAGGCCGAGGCGCTGGCGCTGGCCGACCGGATGGCCATCATGCGCGACGGGCGGATTCAGCAGGTCGGCAGCCCGCGCGAGGTGTTCGCCCGGCCGGCGAACACATTCGTGGCCGGGTTCGTCGGCTCCACCCCGATGAACCTGCACCCTGCCGTCGTCGAGGGCGGTCGCGTGTCGCTGGCCGGCACGTCGCTTTCCCTGCCTCCCGACACCGCCGGCGCGGTGACGGACGGGCAGAAGGTCATCTGGGGGGCTCGGCCGGAGTACCTGTCCTGGTCGCCATCGACGCCCGCGCCGGACGACGACGCGGTCGAGGGCGAGGTCACGGTGGCGGAGAACCTGGGCGCCTCGGTGCTCGTCACGGTCAACGCGCAGGACACCTTGATCCAGGTGGTCGTGGACGAAGAGAACGAGCCCGACATCGGGGCCCGCGGCTGGGTGCGGGCGCGGCCGGGCCGAACGCTGCTGTTCGATGCCGAGAGCGAGGAACTGCTCGGAGCGTCGCCCGGCGTGCCCACGGTGTCGGCCGGCACCGCCGGCGAGTCGGCATGACCGAACGCATCGAGTTGCGGCTCGGTCCGGACGAGCGCGCGGAGTCGCCCTACCTCGAAGTGCCGTTCGAGGTGCCGGCCGGCGTCGGCGCGATCCACGTACGCCTGGCCTACGCCGCCGGCCGCGAGGCTGTCATCGACCTCGGCTGTTCCGGCCCGCAGGGCTGGCGCGGCTGGTCCGGCGGTGCCAGGTCGCGGTTCACCATCACCGCGGACGCGGCGACGCCGGGTTATGTGCCCGGCGAGCCGGAACCGGGCGTGTGGTCGGTGGTGTTGGGGCTACATCGCGTGCCGGGCGCCGGGGTCGGCGTCGTGGTGGAGATCGAACTCGACGGCGCAGCCCCGCTCGATCCCGAGCCGCCCGAGCCGCCGGTGCCCCAGCGACCGCCGCGCCGGGCGCTGCCCGCCGAGCCGGGCCTGACGTGGTTGGCGTGCGACTTCCACGCTCACACGTTGCATTCCGACGGCACGCTCGGCATCGGAGAGCTCGCGGCGCACGCGGTCGAGTCTGGCCTAGACGTCCTGGCCGTCACCGATCACAACACCGTCAGCCACCATGCCGCGCTCCCCCGCGTCAGCGACCGGTACGGCGTCGGTCTACTGCCGGGGCAGGAGGTCACGACCGACCGTGGCCACGCCAACGCGTTCGGCGCCATCGACTGGGTCGACTTCCGCCGCCCCGCCGCTCACTGGGTCCGCGACGTCGACGCCGCCGGCGGTCTGCTGTCGATCAACCACCCGCTGGCCGCTGACTGCTCATGGCACCAGCCGCTGGAGGCGAACGACCGTCCGCCGCTCGCCGAGATCTGGCACTGGAGCTGGCTGGACCGCACCTGGACCGGCCCACTTGCCTGGTGGGAGGCGTGGAACCCGAGCACGGTGCCCATCAGCGGCAGCGACTTCCACAGCCCCGCGCACGGACGTCCGCTGGCCCAACCGGTGACCTGGGTGGCATGCGAGTCGGCCGCACCGGAGGACGTTCTGGACGGGTTGCGCCAGGGCCGCACGGCGGTGACGGCAGGAACCAGCGAGCCCGTTCTGCTGCGCGTCGACGACGAACTGGTCGCAGTCGACGCCGACGGGCTGGTGCTGGCCGACACCGCCGGGCGGCGTCAGGTGGTCCATGGCGACATGGTGCGGTTCCCGGGAGCGCCCGGACCGCACCGCCTCGAGACGCCGCTGGCCGCCGTCGTCGCCCTCACGCGGTGATCGTTGGCGCAATCTGGCTGCCATAGCCGCCGTTTCGCGCCAACGATCACGCGACGTGGATGGTGGCGATCTCCCACGCCTTCAGGCTGACCTCGACGCGGCCGGTCTCCCCCTCCGGCGAGTCCACGGTGAGGGTCCCCAGCGGTCGGCCCAGCAGGTCGGCGCGCCGCGCCACGTCGAACGGCCCGGTCACCGTCGCCGTGGTGGGTAGCTCCGACATGGCCACCAGCCGCACCTCCACGCCGCCGTCACGCGACCGAATCGAGGATGCCACGACGCCGTCGCCGGTGACGGTCAGCCCAGCCGCAGGCTCCGGGAGGTCCGCTCCCCTGCTGTCGGTGCCCCGAGCCACCAACGGATCGTGGCGGAACTGCTCGGCCCAGTGCACCGCGTCCGCGCCCGCCCAGCCGGATCTGTGCGCCAGCACCGCCAGGCGAGTGCGAACCGTACGACCGAGGTACTGCGCCTCCGGCACGGCGAACTGCGACCCAGCCGGTTCGTCACGCAACGGATGCACGTTCACACTCATCCAGCCGATCGAACGCAACAGCGTCAGCGCCAGCTCCGCGCCACCGTCGACCAGCTCGTACTCGGTCACGTGATCGAGCAACACGGTCGCGTCGCCAGCGGACACGAACGCCGATGCGGGGAACGTCGGCAAGGGGTACTCGCCCCAACCGCCCTCGGACGTCAGCCCGCGCTTGGTGACGGCGAACTGCCCGTCGGCGGCCGACTCCGACACCGGCGCCGACAGCGGGACGTGCAGCCGCAGGCGGTGATCGCGCGCCGGGTTGACGAACGAGACGTCCAAGCGGACGAACGGCTCACCGGCTCGCAGCTCCACGAGCGTCGTCACCGGCACCCGAACCGTCTCGGCGCTGCGCCGATCGACGTCCTCGGACAGCGACACCGGCCAGTCGTACTCGCGCACGACTCGCAACACCCCACGCAGCGGCCCGGCCTCCAGCGCCGTGACATCGACCGTCGACGGCGTCTCGACCAGACGGTCCGCCGCGGGGGGTGCGTAGTTGTAGCTGTCGCCGCGATCGCCGCCGGACACCAGCCGCCCGACGCCGCTCAGCGTCGTCCCGTCCGAGCCATGGACCTGCAGCGTGCCGTCCATGCTGACCTCCACCCGCACGAGGTCGGAGTGCATGCCCTCGCCGTCGACGTGAACAGCGCCGGACAGGGCGGACGGCTCCGGCGCCTCCACCTCTCGGCTTTGCTGCGCGGTCCGGATCGCGACTTGACCGGACCCGTCGACCGGCGTCGTCACGAGCACCCGGCGCCGCGGTTGAGCGATGGTGCGGACTCGCCACGGCCCGGGCCGGGAAGTCGCGGCGGCTTCGAGCTCGTCGCGTAACGCCGCGAGGTCGAAGTCCGGCGTGTTGGGAACCTGCGCCACCCGGAAGTCCAGCCGTCCGGGCTCGAGTTCGTAGGACTCGATCTGCTGACCGAACAGTTCTCGGCCGTGGATACGTCGCAGGACGCGGTCCAGCTCGCCGGCCTCGATCGTCTCGTCGCCGAGCAGGGTCTCCGAACACCCCAGCTCCTGCACGGGCAGCGCCGTGCCGTCCGGGACCGTCGCCACGACCGGCGCATCGTCGTCCGGGGCCGGTACGTCGAGCTCGACCTGGACGACGCGCCGCCACGGGACGGTGTTCACCACGATGTGAGCGTCGCCGGCCACCCCGGAGGCGACGTCGGTCAGCACCCGCCCGCGCACGGCCCGGCCGATGTGCTCGGCTTCGTTCAGTCGCGCCTGCACCTGCTCAGCGGTCTCGTCGACGCCGCAGCCGGTGACAGAATCATGGGCGGTGCATTCGACGATCTTGCGCCAGGCCAGATCGAAGAACTGGCTGAAATCGTCGTTGGAGTACTGCGCGGCCAGCGCCTCGGCCTCCCCCACCGTCCGCTCGGCCTGGGCCATGGCCTGCTTGAGTCCCACCCGCACCGAGATGACGCCGGGCAGGATGTTGCCCCTGGCGTGGCTGCGTAGCTCGCCGGCGACCGTCGGCAGCTCGGCGTCGTGCGGGTCGAACCGGTCGACGTACTCAGCCAGCGACGCGACCTCGACGCCGGCCTCCACATCGCTGCGCACCAGTTCCATGAGGTCCGACCGCGGTGCGGAATGGTCCGTGCCGAGCATGCCGAGCACCGGGGCGTCGCCGTACCAGTCGCGGGTCCGGTCCCGGTAGTCGCGGATCGCCTCGCCCAGCCGCGACGGGAACGCGAAGAGGTCCAACGCGTTGCCGTAGCCGTCGAACAGATATTCCACCCGCACGGCGCTGCCGTCCGGCGCCTCCCAGCGGAACGCGTGGTGATCCAGCCGGCCCGGCACACCGCGCCACAAGGCGGCATGCCGGATGCCGGCCCGCGCCAGGATCTGCGGCATCTGTGCGGTGTGGCCGAACATGTCCGGCAGGTAGCCGACCGGCATCGCGCCGCCGAGCTCGGTCGCGCTCTTCCAGCCGATCTCGAGGTTGCGCACGATCGTCTCGCCGGAGCACAGGAATTCGTCGAGCAGGATGTGCCACGGCCCGATGGCCAGTTGTCCGGCCCGTACGAGCTCCACGACGCGGTCCCGGTTCTCGGGCCGGATCTCCAGGTAGTCGTCGATGGCGGCGTATTGGCCATCGAGGGTGAACTTGAACGCCGCGTCGGCTTCAGCGCGTGCGATGACGTCGTCGATCACGTCGGTCAGCCGCTGACGGAACACCTGAAAAGGCTCGTACCACTCACGATCCCAATGCGTGTGTGGAACCAGGACGATCTGCGTATCGTTCACGTCGTCACTTTCTCCCCGTACCGGTCTGCCAGGGCCCGGATGATCTGCAAACTCGTGGCGATGTCGGCCATGCCGTGGCTGATTCCCGCCCGCGGGCGGGTGCCCGCGGTCACCATGCGATGAAAGTCCACGAGCTCGTTCTCGAACGACTCGCCCGTGGAGACGAAGGTCGAGCGCAGTTCGCCGCCGTCGGCGGACTCGACGATGTCGAGGCGGGTTTCGGCGTTCAAGACGTACGGGGTGCCGAACGTCACCTGCAACGACCCCGTCGCGTGATGGACCACGAGCGTCTCGCGGTACGCCGGATAGTCGGGGAGGTAGTGCCAGCTCATCCGGGCCGGCACGGCTCCGCTGAGCTCACCGGTGACCTCGACCGACGGCGGGAACACGTCGTCGGGCCAGGCTCGCGCGTCGTCGATGTGGGTGAAGCCGCCGAACAACGCCCGCAGCAGGGAGGTGTCGTGGACCAGGCTGCCCAGGACGACGTCGGCATACAGCCGGCGCAACCGTTCGGACGCATCGGTGCCCAGCGCCTGATCGAGCAGCGCGGACCGCTGCGCGCTGATCGCTTCGACGGACCCGGCGTCGACGTCGTCCGGCACCGGCCGGAGGTTGGCGAACTCCAGTTGTGACTCACCGGTCGGGTGCAGGACACAGACCTCGACCGCGCGTACGCCGTGCACGTCAGCCAACCGCTCACGCATCCGGTGTACGGCGTCGTCGTACTCCTTCATGTAGGCCAGCAGCAACGCGGGCCGGCCGAAGGCCCGCTCGGCTGCCGCGAGCCGCTGTGCCTCGTCGATGGTGAAGGCCAGGGGCTTCTCGCAGAACACCGGCACGCCAGCCTGGATGGCGCTCAACGCTGCGGCACCGTGCGAACCGGAGGTCAGCAGGACCACGCCGTCCACGCCGGACTCGGCGACCATGTGGTCGACGTCGGCGTAGCGCTGCGCCGCCGGCACGCCGTACTGGGCACCGAGCTCGTTGCGCAGACTCGGCGACAGGTCGCAGACCGCGGCCAGTTCGAACAGGTCCCAGCGGCGGGCGATCAGCGGCAGATGCACCGACTGCGCCACCGCCCCGAGGCCGGCCACGGCCAGCTTGATCCGCGACGTCACGGCACCCACCGCCGCAATGCCTCGCGGTTGGCACGCTGGTCTTCGGCGGCGCGGCCGGGCGGGTCGGACGGCGACGGCACGACGTCCTGCTCGACGACGCACCAGCCGTCGAAGCCGTCAGCGATGACGGCATCCATGAATCCGGCGACGTCGAGGTCGCCCGCGCCGAGCTCGACGAACGCACGGCGCTCCCAGACCGCGCGCATCCCGGCACGTTCCCGGACAACCTGGGCAAGCACGTCGGTCCGCGCGTCTTTGACGTGCAGGTGGTTGATGCGGTGCCGCCAGCGTCGCCACCCGTCCACGGGGTCGCCTCCGCCGATGATCAGGTGACCGGTGTCGAGGGTCAGGCCGACATCGGTCCGGGCCAGGAACGTGTCGATCTCCGCCGGCGTCTCGACGTTGGTGCAGGCATGGTGGTGAAAGGTCGGTTCGAGCCCGGCGCGGCGGACCCGGGCAGCGGCGGTGGCCACGTTGGCCGCAAGGCGGTCCCAGCCGGCCTCGTCCAGGCCGATGCCCGGACCGCCGCCGGGATTCGCTCGGCGGGTGTCGTCGCCGGAATCGGCCAATGTCGGCAACGGCAGCCGCGACCGATCCGCCTCCGCGGCCGCGACGAAAATCTCGAGCGCCTCGTCCAATCTCGGCAGCGCCGCAGCGAAGGCGTCGTCGTCGGTGAACGGCAGATCGACCCAGCCCCCGGCCAGCGCCATGCCGTACTCGCGCAACCGGGTCTGGATCTCACCGTCCCGGCCCATCCACCCCACCGGGCCCAGGTCGACGCCGTCGTACCCCGCATCGCGCAGCGCAGCAAGAATCTGCTCGGGCGGCGGCAACGGCTGATCGGCGGTCAACTCGAAGACGCCGAAGCTCACCGGGGCACCGGCAATGCCTCTCATGCACACCTCACTCGTCGTGGTCACTGTCGCGGCCCGGTCGCGCCCGCGCTCCGCGGTGTCACCGCGCGACTTTGTCCTGACAACCGTACGTATAGTCAGCCTGCCATGAGTCACGGGGTCCGGGCCACGAAGCGCTCGCCCCGCCCACACGCGCACACACGCCGTCGCGTTGATCGTCATCCTGCCCGATTCATCCCGATTTGAGGAGTGCGTGGGACAGCCGTTCGCCGCTCATGAATCACCTGCCTTGGCGTCGCCTCTTGCGCAATGATCGGCACACGCACCAGAATCCGCCGCGCACGGCCGGAAATTCAGCCGAAGTCAGCTTCTCGAGCCAAGAAAGACGGCCGGACGTAGCCGGTCACGACATCGAGTGCCGGACGGGAATCAAAACCGCAAGCGCGGCGTTTCACCAGCAGACGGTTCTGGGGTAGCACCGTCACACCAAGACGTCACACCAAGACAAGGACACGGAACCGGCAGGAACGGCACGCCCATCCGCAGCCGTCGAGCCGGAATCCACCGGGTCGTGCACAGAGAATGTTGCGGCGAGAGCGCGTCTGGCTTGACCAGACTTGCGCGCGCTGAGAAGGTTGCGCGGAATCTCTGGCACGTCTCGAGCGTTGAGAACGTATGTTCGCCAGTTGTCCGGGTACGGTCCCGGACAACGATACACCTCGAGGGGGACGCATGGCAGCACGTACGGGCAGCGGCACCGACAGGCCGCGGCGCAATGACAGCGCGCGTTCCGAGGGCGAACCGGACCTGGTCGGCCGGTACCTCGCCCAACTCGGATCCACGCCGCTGTTGACCGCCGCGGAAGAGGTCGAGCTGGCCAAGCGTATCGAGGCCGGTGTCTACGCCGACCAGCTGCTCAAGGGCAACGTCGACGGCGGACGGGGCAAGCGCAAGCTGAGCGACGCCGAGCGCGCCGAGCTCGAATTTCTCGTCGACGACGGAAACGCCGCCCGCGACCACATGATCCGTGCCAACTTGCGCCTCGTCGTCTCCGTGGCACGCAAGCTGTCTGGACGCGGCCTGCCGTTCCTCGACGTCATCCAAGAAGGCAACCTGGGCCTGATCCGAGCTGTCGAGAAGTTCGACTACGCCAAGGGCTTCAAGTTCTCCACCTATGCGACGTGGTGGATTCGGCAGGCGATTCAGCGCGGTCTGGCCGAGCAGACGCGTACCGTGCGCCTTCCGGTCCACGTGTCGGAGACGGTCGCCAAGCTGCACCGGATCGACCGCGACCTGCAGCGCCTGCTCGGACGCGATCCGACGGTCGAGGAGGTCGCCGAAGAGGCCGGGCTGCCGGCCGAGAAGGTCATCGAGCTCCGGCGGGTCTCGCGTGATCCGCTCAGCCTCGACACGCCCATCGGCGACGACGGCGAGTCCAACATCGGTGAGCTCATCGAGGACGACGACGTCATCCAGGCCAGTGATCTGGTCGAACGCCAGGCGCTGACCGACCAGCTGCGCAGCGTACTGAACTCGCTGCCGACCCGCGAAGCCAAGATCATCGGCATGCGTTACGGGCTGGAGGACGGCCACGAGCACACGCTGCAGGATGTCGCCGACGAGGTGGGGGTCTCCCGCGAGCGGGTGCGCCAGCTGGAGAAGCACGCCTTGATGCTGCTGCGCGACCCGCGCCGCAACGA
>NZ_DAHVSH010000060.1:0-8453 GCF_027324685.1 Haloactinopolyspora sp. | reverse complement strand
GTACTCGTAAGCGCTGAGGTCGCTGTTGGTGATGGGCGAGGGCGCTCGGTAGTTGTCGGTCGTGAGATCTTCAGCAGCAGAAGCCGGCCAGGCAGATGTCAGGAGCAGCGCTGTGCCGGCTGCCGCACACCCGGCCAAAGTGCGCGCACGAAGGCGCAGGTGAAACGTGTTGTGACTCAATTCCAACATCCTCTTACTCATGTGCCCGCGCGGAGCACTGTAACAGCCGCGCACGCGTCGATCGGCAGTTGATGGCGAGCCGAGGGCCGCGTCGCCATTGACGATGTCCGCGACATCCTGAATGATCCTCGGTAATCGATTTCTGAACGTGGAGGGGTGGACATGCAGACCGACGACGAGCGGCCGCGCACGGTGAGTCGCTCCACCTTCCTCAAGGCCGCCGCCGGCGCGTTCGGCGGGGCGTCGTTGCTGGGCAAGGCGGCAGTTCCGGCTTCGGCCAACGCCATCCAGGTCACCAAGATCGCCGATCTCACCGGCCCCGGGCTCACGACCCGGTTCCGTATGGAGGCCACCGACCTCGGAGTTCCTGCGCGCACGCCCGACGGGCGCGTGCTGTTCGTTTTTGGTGACACCTTCGAAGAGGCCCGCGTCGGCGGGGGATGGTGGCGCTCCCCGGTCGCCTTGTGGTCGACGACGAGCGACCTGAACACCGGCGTCACGTGGTCCGGCGCCGTGGGCGGCGAGGCGGCGCAGCAATTGTGGCACTACGAGCACGACAACCCGGTGTTCTCGACGGTGCTGCCATCCGACGTCATCACGATCGGCGGCACCATGTACCTGCACGTCATGGTGAACAAAGGCCTCGGCAACGTGGTGTGGACCGAGATCTGGCGGTCCGACGACTCCGGCGCGAGCTGGCAGCACACCGGCGCCGAGTTCCCGCCGGACCTGCACGGCGGCATGTTCCAGTTGTTCACCTGGGGCCTGGGGAACGACGGCTTCGTCTACGTGTACTCGACCGGATTCCAGCGTGACAAGCCGATCATCCTGCACCGGGTGCCGCAGGACCGACTCACCGACCTGGCTGCCTACGAGCCCTGGGGCTATCGCGACGGCGTCTGGGCCTGGGGGAACCCGCCGACGCCGATCCTCGAAGGGAGCTTCGGCGAGCTGTGCCTACGCCCACTCGACGGGAAATGGGTCCTCACGTGGTTCAACGCGGGCGACTACCGGATCGACGGCATCATCATGGACACCCCGACGTCCAACTTGTACACCGCCCACCGTCGCACGTTGATCTGGGGCGGGGCGTGGGGCGAAGAGGACGACGCCCACGTCGCGCAGCTGTACGGCGGTTACGTCATTCCGGGGTCGACGTTGGACGACCTGCATCTGTCGGTCAGCCAGTGGAACACGGCGGAGGACTGGCCCTACCGGGTCATGCAACATCGGATCCGCGGGTTCGCCGACTGAGCGGACCTACTGCAGGTCGGTCCACGAGATCCGGAACGGCTGAGTGTCGGCCGGATCCGCCGTGGTGCCGCCCAGGATCGCCAGCTCGTCGGGCTTGTGCCGCAGGACGTTCTCGGCGTAACTGCGCGCGGCCTGGACCAAACCGACATCGTGACCGCGCTGTTCGGAGAGGTACCACCGGTGTTCTAGCACCTCGTGGTAGATCTCGGGAGCCTCGAGCTTGCCCCGCAACTCGCGCGGGATGGTGCGGATGACGGGTTCGAAACAGTTCAGGACCCAGGCGTTGGCGACGATCTCTTCGTCCTCGCCCTGCTGATCGGTCATGGCCGCGTACGCGTCGAGATCGTTGAGCAGGCGCCGAGCCTGGTTCTCCTGTGCATCGATCCCGGTCAGGCGGAGCAGCCGACGAGAATGGTGGCCCGGGTCGACGACCTTGGGCTGCACCTTGATGGTGCGCCCGCCGATGTCGGTGACGATGTCCAGCTCGTCCACATCGAATCCGAGCTCGTTCAACCGCTCGACCCGGCGGGCGATGCGCCAGCGTTCGGTGACGTCGAAGGCCTCCCACTCGGTCAGCTCGCCCCACAGCGCTTCGTAGCGCTCTATGACGTGGTCGCTGGTCGCGATGGGGTCGATCGTCTCGTCGAGCTGCCCGGCGGCGAGGAGATCCATCATCTCCCCGGCGATGTTGGTCCGAGCGATGTCGAGATCATGGGCACGCTGGCCGTCGCTGAGCGCGTTGTGCAACTCGCCGGTCTCGGCGTCGACCAGGTACGCCGCGAACGCGCCGGCGTCACGCCGGAACAACGTGTTCGACAGGGAACAATCGCCCCAGAAGAAGCCGGTGAGGTGGAGTCTGGCCAGGAGCACCACCAGCGCGTCGGTCAACCGCTCGACGGTGTCGCGGCGCATCATCCGGGCGAACAGCGCCCGGTAGGGCAACGAGAACTGCAGGTGTCGGGTGACCAGGACCGAGTCGAGAGGAGTGCCGTCGGGTGCTTCTCGCCCGCTGACCACTCCGACCGCCTGCACCGCGGGGACGTCGAGCCGGGCGAGGTCCCGCAGCATCTGGTACTCGCGGTCGGCGAAGGACTGCACGATCTCCTTCAGCGCGTACACCCGCCCGTTCAGGCGAGTGAACCGGACGACGTGGCGTGAGATGCCTCGTGGCAGCGCGACCAGGTACCACTCGGGCCACTGCTCCAGGGGCATGTCCCAGGGCAGGTCGAGTAGCGCTTGCTGCTCACTCGGCGCGGCCAGGATCCGAAGTTCCATGGTGACTAGTGTCCCTGGTCGATGTGACGATGCGATGACCGTCGTCGAAACGGACGGCGCCGCCGACCCCGCGGTGGGGTCGACGGCGCCGTCGGTGCAGCCGTGACGAGGTGCGGCGTCAGGGGTTGAGCCGCTCGCCGGTCTTGACCGAGAAGAAGTGCTCGCTGCCGGGCCGGATCTTGAACGTCACCTTCTCGCCCTTGCCTGGAACGTTGCGCGGCTCCACGCGGGCGATGATGGTGTCGTTGCGCATCCGGTCAGTCTGCAGTTCGGAGTCCGGACCAGCCGGCTGGCCGTACACGTAGGCGTCGGCTCCGAGTTCCTCGACGACGTCGACGACGATCGGGATGCCGCCGGCGTCCTCGCTGGACACGGGCTCGAGTGCCTCGGGACGGAAGCCCAGGGTCACGGTGTTCGACCCCTCTTCGGCCACCTTCGACGCGATGGACGCCGGGATCGGCACGTCGGCGTGGCCGAGCTTGGCGCGGCCGTCCGCGATGTCGAACGTGGCGATGTTCATGGCCGGCGAGCCGATGAATCCGGCGACGAACACGTTGGCCGGCTTGTCGAACAGGCCCAACGGGCTGTCCACCTGCTGCAGCAAGCCGTCCTTGAGCACCGCGACACGGTCGCCCATGGTCATGGCCTCGATCTGGTCGTGCGTGACGTAGACCGTGGTGATACCCAGGCGGCGCTGCAACGACGCGATCTGGGTCCGGGTGGACACGCGCAGCTTGGCGTCCAGGTTGGACAGCGGCTCGTCCATGAGGAACACCTGCGGCTCCCGGACGATGGCCCGGCCCATCGCGACACGCTGGCGCTGACCACCGGAGAGGGCCTTCGGCTTGCGGTCGAGGTACTCCTCGAGGTCGAGCAGCTTGGCGGCTTCGCCGACCCGCCGGCGAATCTCGTCCTTCGGGGTGCCGGCGATCTTGAGGGCGAAGCCCATGTTGTCGGCTACCGACATGTGCGGGTAGAGCGCGTAGTTCTGGAACACCATCGCGATGTCGCGATCCTTCGGCGGCATGTGCGTGACGTCGCGGTCGCCGATACGGATGGAGCCCTGGTCGACTTCTTCGAGGCCGGCCAGCATGCGCAGGCTGGTGGACTTACCGCATCCGGAGGGTCCGACGAGGACCAGGAACTCCCCGTCCTCGATGGTGAGATCGAGACTGTCGACTGCTGGCTTGTCTTGGCCCGGATAGATCCGGCTCGCCTTGTCGTACGTGACCGTAGCCATCGGTACTTCCCTTCACCGGCAGGTACGTGCCGGACGATCCGTTGTGAAGTGGACGGGGTATTCAGTTGTCCGCACGAGGGTGGCCCAACCATGCGGGTCTGGCGAGACTATACCTAAGGCGTGACCGGCGTCACGCGCGAGTGGCCCACATCACTCGCCCGCGCGCACCCGGCCCGGCGCGAGCGATGTGCCCAGATGGCTTTCCTGAACGGCTCAGGCATCGTACGGTGCTAGGACTCGGTTTTCCCGCGTGCTCCGCGTGGCAAGGAGGCCCAATGCGAATCATTGACCTCATCCGAAGCAAAGGCGACGACGTCGTCACCGTCGAGCCGGAGTTGACCGTACGCGGGCTGCTCGCGGTCCTGGCTGAGCACCACATCGGCGCCGCGGTCGTCACCGGCCCCGACAACGCCATCGTCGGCATCGTGTCCGAACGCGACATCGTCCGGGCCCTCGCGTCGCACGGCGCCGCCATCCTGTCCGAGCACGTGTCGGCCATCATGACGGCGGAGGTGAAGACGTGCCGGCTGGACACTCACGTCGAGGAACTCGCCGAGGCGATGACCGAAGGCCGGTTCCGGCACATGCCGGTGCTGGAGGACGGCCGTCTGGTGGGCATCGTCAGTATCGGTGACGTCGTCAAGAGCCGTATCACCGAACTCGAGGTCGAGCGCGACTCGTTGTCGACGTATATCCGCACGGCATCCACCTGAGCGTTTCGGCCTCGGCTGGTCGGACGATCTTCATCGCACCGTTCGCACCACTGGCCATAGGCAACCGGACACACTTGGGCCGTCCGCCCGCGCAGCGGGTCCGGTTTTTGGCAGGCTGCCCGACGCGTGGCACGTGAGACCGCCTGTGTAACACTCACGCGTCCGCGTCGAGGTCACACGCCCTCGTGACCGAGAACCGGGGAGCCCGATGTCCCGTCATCGAACATCGGGCTCTCCGGCCGGTTGTCTCTCCGAGATGTTCACTCTTGGCAGCGCCCACTACTTCTGCTAACTTTCTTTCCAGTTTCAGTGAAGCGCCTTTTCCGGGAATCGGCGAGACCTACGAGACATACGAGTCTCGTCGTGATCATCGGGGAGTCAATCCCTGAGTCATGGCACTCGTGCGTCCGTCGACGTAGGACGATCCGAGGAGTCACTGTGAGCAACCGATGGCGCACGACCGCGGCCTACAGCGCCGCCTTGGCCCTGACCGCTACCGGCCTGGCGACATCCGCCGTCGCGCAACCGGCCGATTCGAACGCAGCCGCGCCCACCGATCGCGCGGCACCGGCGGCGGAATCCGGCTACCGCAGCGTCGGGTATTTCACCCAATGGGGAATCTACGGTCGCGATTTCATGGTGAACGATCTCGATGCCAGCGGCGCCGCGCAGGATCTGACGCACATCAACTACGCCTTCGCCAACATCCATCCCGACTCGCTGACCTGCTTCGAGGCCAACCAACCCAACGGTGCCAAAGACTCGCCGACCGAGGGCGACTACGCCGGCGACGCGTGGGCGGATTACGGCAGGGGCTTCAGCGCAGCGGAATCGGTGGACGGCGAAGCCGACACCTGGGACCAACCACTGGCCGGGAACTTCAACCAGATCAAGGAGTTGAAGGCCAAGCACCCGCATCTCAAGGCGATGGTGTCGATCGGCGGATGGACCTGGTCGCGGCACTTCTCCCGAGCTGCGGCCACCCCGGAGTCTCGCGAGACGTTCGTCTCGTCATGCATCGACATGTTCATCAAGGGCAACCTGCCCGTGATCGACGGGCGTGGTGGTGACGGCGCCGCCGCCGAAGTCTTCGACGGCATCGACATCGACTGGGAATGGCCCGGTGCGCCGGCGGACAAACAGCATCCGGGCAACCATCGGTCGGATGCGGACAAAGAGAACCTCGTACTTCTGCTCGCCGAGTTCCGCAGCCAATTGGACGAGCTCAGCGCGGAAACCGGCGATGATTACGAACTCAGCGCGTTCCTGCCTGCTGACCCGGTTCTCATCGAAGCGGGCTGGGACGTGTCCCAGCTTTTCGACTACCTCGACTTCGGCAACGTCCAGGGCTATGACCTGCACGGCACCTGGAATCCGGACACCGCCGGGCATCAGGCGAACCTGTACGACGACCCCGCTAACCCGCTGGACGAAGCGCAACAGTTCAGCGTGGACGCGGCCATGACGTATTACACCGACCACGGGGTGCCGGCGTCCAAACTGACGATGGGCATCCCGTTGTACGGCCGGGGATGGAGCGGCGTCGAAGACGGCGGCACGCACGGCGCCTGGCAGTCCGCCTCGGGCGCCGCACCTGGCGAGTTCCCGGAGGAAGCCGGGACCGATCGCTATCGCAACCTGCGCGACGGGACGATCTTCCATGACGAGCAGGCGATGGCCTCGTGGTCGTACGACGGCACCCAGTTCTGGTCGTTCGACGATCCCTGGTTGGTGAATCGGAAGGCCGACTACATCGAGGCCGGTGGCTTCGGCGGCGCCATGTGGTGGGACCTCGCGGGGGACTACGAGAACGAACTGGTCGGTCTGATGGGCGAACGGCTGGCGACCGGCGGTGGCGGAGACGGCGGAGACGAGCCCGGTGATGATGAGCCCGGAGACGACAGCGGTGGTCAGCAGGACGGGGCTTGGCTGACCGGTTACTGGCACAACTTCGACAACGGCTCCACCGTGCTCGAGGTCTCCGACGTGCCGGCCGCCTACAACCTGCTGGCCATCGCCTTTGCCGACAGCGTCGCCGGATCGCCGGGCAGCATCGAGTTCAACCTGGACACTGCGGGCTTGGGCGGATACACCGTCGACGAGTTCAAGGCCGACGTCGCCGAGCGGCAAGCTGCGGGCGGCACCGTCGTGATCTCCGTTGGTGGCCAGAACGGGCACGTCAGCGTCACCAATGCCACCGAGGCGGCCAACTTCGCCCAGAGCACCCATGCCTTGATGCAGGAGTACGGGTTCGACGGCGTCGACATCGACCTCGAGCACGGTATCGATGCGACGTACATGGAGCAGGCTCTGCGGCAGCTGCGCGATCTCGCCGGCCCGGACCTGATCATCACGATGGCCCCGCAGACCATCGATTTCCAGGCGCCGTCGTATGCCTACTACCAACTGGCACTCGGCATTCAGGACATCCTGACGATCGTCAACATGCAGTACTACAACTCCGGGTCCATGCTCGGCTGCGATCAGCAGGTGTACGCGCAGGGCACCGTCGACTTCCTGACCGCCCAGGCGTGCATTCAACTCCAAGCAGGTCTCGACCCGGACCAGGTCGGGCTGGGGCTACCGGCGGTGCCGTCGGCAGCGGGCGGCGGATACCAGCCGGCGGACAACGTCACCGCCGCGCTGGACTGCCTGGCCACGGCGAGCCGGTGCGGTGCCTTCGTGCCGGATCAGCCCTGGGGGCCGATCGGTGGCGCGATGACGTGGTCGGTCAACTGGGACGCCACCAACGGATTCGAGTTCGCCAACGTCGTCGGCTCGTACCTCGGCACCGGCTGACGTCTCGACCTACCGCCCACATTCGGTGCAGTAGACCACCTCGTGGGGCCCGAACGGGGCGTCGAGGTAGGTGGTGACGTCGTGCTCGGTGACACGTTCACACCGAGGGCACTGCTGCCGCCGCGTAGTTTCGAACCTGCTCATCGAAGTCCCTCCGCCGCCGGGGATCGGTGTTGGGCCGGCGCCCTACCAGGGGTCCGGTGTGGGCGTCCTTATAGAGCAGGACGGGTTCGCGCCTCGATCATGACGCCGATCGAGGCGCGAACCCATTGCGGTCGTCGGCTGATGTGCGGTCAGCCGAGGTACGGAACCTCGCGGTGTTCGAGAAAGTGATCGATCCGGAGCCGCTGGGTGGGGTGGATGGACAAGCGCTCGAGTCCGGCGGTGTCGACGAACGTGACGGAGGTCGACTCGCTCGAGCGACGCAACTCGCCGCCGACGAGCTTCCCTGCGAAGCACACATTGAACTGCTGCCGGACCTCGCCGTCCTCGTAGGCGATGACATGGCTGGGGTCGCTGTAGATCCCGACGAGGCCCGTCACGTCAACGGTCAGGCCGGTTTCCTCACGAACCTCGCGCCTCGCACACGCGGCAAGAGTCTCGCCCGGCTCCATCGCGCCGCCGGGCAGTGCCCACCTCCCGGAGTCGGTGCGTTGCACCAACAGCAGCCGGCCTGATCGGTCGAGCACCGCAACGGACGCCGCCACCACGATCGAATTGGGAAATGGCGCGTCAGGGTCGTGGTAGTAGTCGGTGCGCGCCACGTCACCACTGTACTGGACGGGACTGCTCCCAGACGGCCTCGAACGACTGCAGGTAGCTCTTGGCCATTGAGCCAGATTGGGTTTGCCGCAAGTGCCAAATCGGCGCGCCGAACGCGTTGATTCCCCATAGATGCGAGTTGACGAGGAGCTCTTGGTCGGAACGGTAGATGCTGTTGTACAGCGTCGTTCCGTGCATTCGAACTTCAGCACCGGAGCGGTCAGCGAGTG
>NZ_DAHVSH010000059.1:0-16170 GCF_027324685.1 Haloactinopolyspora sp. | reverse complement strand
CTGCTCCCCTCCACCCCGCCGAGCGCAATTGTGGACAACCCACCCCGCCCAATTCGCCTGTGGACTCCCCGCCCCCGCGAGTCAAATGATCATGTTCACGATGGTTTTGCCTACCCCACCACCCATGCACGGGTGGTGGGGTAGGCAAACGCCTCGTGATGTTCGCTTCAGGACTGCACGAGCGACCGCGCAACCTTGACGTCGCCAGGCTTCCCGATCTCCGACGATGCCGCGGCGCGTACCAGCGTCGACCGTTCCCGGCTGGTCAGCACACCGTCCTCGACCAGGTCAGCAGTGACGTCGCCGACGTGGCGAACGAAGGCACCGTGCTCAGCCCAGTCACGCTCGTCCTCGATCAGGTCGTTGACCGTGCACCCCTCGCCGGCGTCGTAGTTCGGTACGCCTGTGTCGACACCGCGCAACCACACCGTGTCGCGGTCGTCGCCGGAGCACGTGCCGGGTTCGCCTGCGACGACGGTGAACGCCACCGAACCGACCTCGGACACGTTGCCCGCCACATCCGTCGCCCGGAACTGCACCGTGTGATCGCCGACCGCATCGACGGTCACCGGGTCCGTGTACTCCACGAACCCCGCCCCATCCAGGTCGTACTCCACCGACGCCACACCCGACCCGGCATCAGACGCGTCCAGCGTCACCGTCGCCGACCCCACATAGTTCCCATCGGCGTCCTGATCACCCGACACCTCCGCCGACACTTCCGGCGGCGTCGTGTCGTCGCCACCACCGTCGGTGACCACGAGGATGCCCGACATCGCACTGTGTCCGGGGATGGCGCAGTAGTACCGGTAGGTCCCCGGCGAGAGGTTCACCTGGACTTCGTGCCGCCCCCCGTTCGGGTCGTTCGGACTGGCGACGATGTCGACGTCGACGTCCTGGTTGTACTCCGGATTCGTCGTGTCGAACGTCAGCGTGTGCGTCATGTACGTGGTGTTGCCGGTGGCTTCACTGTTTTCGAACACGATCGTCGCCGGCCCGGCGGTCGCCGTGGTCGGGAAGGACGCGTACTCCGTCACGCTGTCGTCGGCCGTCCACGTCAGCACCTGCTCTGCGGCCGCCTCCGGCTGCGAGGCATCGACACTGGAGGACGTGATGGTCGGGACCGCCGATACGGGCGCGATGAACACTGCCGTGAGCGCAGCGGCCAGCGCCGCCACGCCCAGCGCTGCCGCACCTCGAACTCGTTCGAACATGGGAATGCCACACCTCTCGTGGTTCCGTTGGGGCGTCGGTGGACGGTGGTGGGGCGGTGCGGGCACGACGCGAAGTCGGGCCCGCACCGCCTGGTCAGCGTCCGGTCAGAGTTCACGCACCCTGATGTTGCGGAACTCGATCGCGTCGTTGTCGCTGTGGTTCTGCAAGCCGATGAACCCGCTGGCGAATTGACGCAGGTCCGTCGGCGGGTCACCGTCACGAGACGATTCCTGGCCGGGCGCGTTCTCGAACTCGTTGATCACGACGCCGTTGCGGATGATCGTGTAGTGCTGATCGACCACACGAATCTCGTAATCGTTCCACTCACCCTTCGGTGTCGCTCCGGCATCGTCCAGGCCGACGACGTCGAAGTTGTAGATCGAACCGGTCTTCTGCGGCTCGCCTGACTCACCGTCGTAGATCTGCACTTCGTGGCCGCAATAGATGGCCACCCAGGCCTCGGAATTCGCCGCGGATCCGGTCTGGCCGCATTCCGGGCGCTGGTCCACCGGCGTTCGAGGATCGGGGAACCGGACGAAGACGCCGCTGTTCGCCCGATGACCCTCCGGGGCGACGTCACGGAACTGCAGCTTCACCGAGAAGTCGCCGAACTCCTCGGCCGAATACCACAACATCCCCAGGCCACCGCGGGCGAGCAACGTGCCGTCGTCCTGCAACTCGAAATGACCACTCGGCGCCTGGGACCACCCCTGCAACGACTCGGCGGTCCCGTCGAAGATCGTCACGTAGCCGGTGTCACCGGGCTTACCGATCTCCGACGACGCTGCGGAGCGGATCAACGTCGACCGTTCCCGGCTGGTCAGCACGCCATCATCGACCAGGCCCGCGGCGACATCACCGACGTGGCGGACGAAGGCACCGTGGTCGTCCCAGCTGCGCTCGTCCTCGATCAGGTCGTTGACCGTGCAGCCGCCGCCGACCCCGTGGTTGGTCACACCGGTGTCGGCATCGCGCAACCACACCGTGTCACGGTCGTCCGGGACCGCGCAGCCGACATTGACCTCGACCTCGGCCGTCATCGTCTCGCCGTCGGCATAGGTCACGGTCAGCGTCGCCGTGTAGGTGCCCACCGCGTCGTAGGTGTGCCTCGGGTTCGCCTCGGTCGACGTCGTACCGTCGCCGAGATCCCACTCGTAGGACACACCACCGGAACGCGCGCCGGTGAACGCGATGGTCAGCGGCTTGTCCTGCACGGCCGTCGCCGACGCCGTGGCTGTCGGGGTCGCCGGCCCACCGCTGTAGGTGACGCGGAGCAGCTTCTGGTTGTCCGTGAGGCTGAAGAACCCGCCGCCGTAGTCGAGCATGTACAGCGCGCCGTCCGGGCCGAACTTCGAGTCCATCATCCAGTGCTGCAGCTCGTTGCTGCCGGCACCGGCGCGGATGATGTGGCGCAGATCCTCAGCGAACAGCGGCGGCGCCTGCTCCTCGATGCCGTCCGGATCCACCGTCACCGCGATGCGGTTGTTGGGATTGGACTCGTCCCCGATGAGCCACTTGTCTTCCCAGTACGACGGCCAGGCGACACCGCTGTCGGTGTTCACGTTCTCGCGGTGGTACGTCGGGCCGCTCATGATGGCCTGGCCGCCGCCGCGCAGGTACGGCTGCGTGTACGTGACGTCGTCCAGGTCATAGGTCGGTACGCCGCTGCCGTCGTCGCGCTCGGGGAAGACCGGGCCACCACCGCCGGGCGCGTACCAGATCATGTTGTCGCGCGCGGGTGGGATGTCGACGAGCCCGGTGTTACGCGGCGAGGTGTTCTTCAAGTTGTCGCAGTCGTACCACCCGGTCAGGATCGAGGCGTCCTCGTTGCTTCGGTCACGGTAGGGCTGTCGGTTGCCCATGCAGTACGGCCAGCCCTGGTTACCGGCCGAGGTGATGATCGTCGCGGTCTCGTACTTCGCCGGTCCCAGCTCGGGGTCGGGTTCGAACGCGTCCGGGCCGACCCAGGCGGCCTTCAGCCAATCCGTCTCAGGGTCGATGCTCAGCGTCGAGATGTTGCGAACGCCCATCACGTAGATCTCCGGGCGGGTCTTGTCTCCGGGGTCTTCGGACTCCGGGAACAGGTTTCCGTCGGGAATCGTGTAGGTGCCGTCGTCCTCCGGGTGGATCCGCAGGATCTTCCCGTTCAGGTCGTTGGTGTTACCCGAGGTCCGGCGGGCGTCCTGGAACGAGACGCCCTTGTAGTCCAAGGTCCAGTTGTTGCCCGAATAGCCGCTGGAACCCTGCGACGAGTTGTTGTCGCCGGAGCCCACGTAGAGGTTGCCTTCGGAGTCGAAGTCCATTCCGCCGCCGGCGTGGCAGCAGCTGTGGATCTGTGTGTCCCACTGCAGCAGGTCCACCCGCGAATCCAGGTCGATCGTCGCGGTCGCGGCGTCGTAGGTCAGCCGCGACACCGTGCGCTGGCCGATCCGGTTCTCCACGTCGATGGACTCGTAGGGCATCCACATGATGTAGATCCACCCGTTGTCGGCGAAGTCAGGGTCGAGGGTGATGCCGACGAGGCCTTCCTCGGCCTTCACCAGCTCGCCGCCGCTGCCCCGGTTGCCGAACACGTCCAACGTGGCCAGGAGTTTGACGTCCTCGGTCTCCGGGTCCCACTGGTGGATGGTGCCGCAGCCCAGGCCGACGTTCGGGTCGTCCCAGTCCGGGATTGGCCCGGACGGGCAGGCGGCCTTGCCGATGTAGAAGACGGTGCCGTCCGGAGCGATGTCGAGCCCGTGCGGCTCACCGATCTGGTCGAGCTGGCCGTCTTGGTTCTTCGCCGTCAACCGCTCGATCTCGTAGTTGGAGCCGATGGTCGCCTGGCAGTCGCCGCGCGCCATGCCCGTCGTCCACTGAATCGCGCCGAGCAGGTGGCTGCGGAAGCGCTCCTCGGTGTAGCTGTCGGCGGTGCCGCCCATGCCGGTGTAGAACGAGCGGCCGCCGTCGTAGTCGCGGCACCACGAGATCGGGTGGAAGGCGCCGTTTTCGCCCTCACCCGGGTCGTAGGTCTTCTCTTGGACCTGGGCGATGGTGTGCACCTCGCCGATCGGGTTGGGCGCCCAGTTCATCCAGCGGTCGGTACGGGTCCACGTCATCGGCAGCCCGTCGTTCGCCGGGTGCTGCCGGTCGACGACGCTGACCGTTGCCTCCTGCGGCTCGATCGGCTCCGGCTCGGTGGTCGCGTCACCGGTGAACAGTTGTAGTTCAGCCAGCTGAGTCAGGTCGTCACCGGCGTTTGCCGTGATATCGAGCCGGTAGTACTGGTAGGCCTCGGTGTTCTCGAACTGGAAATCCCGTGTCAGGAACCGGTTCGGGAAATCCTCCCCGCTGCGGCTGTCCAGGTCCGTCCACGTCTGGCCGTCGGCCGAACCCTGCAACGTCCAGTCCTGCGGGTCGCGCCCGGCGAAGTCGTTGGCCGAGGTCAGGGCGTATTGGGTCACCGCGGCTGGTTCGGCCAGCTGAAGCTCGATCCACGCGGTCGGCTCGAAGGCCAGCCACTTGGTGCCGTCGTCACCGTCGATGAGGTTGGCCGCGATCTCGTTCGGCGGGTTCTCCGCGCTCGCGCTGACCTCCACGACCTCCTCGGGATCGGGCAGCGCCCCGACCGGACGCGTGCCGATCAAGCCGGTGAACCAGTCCGAACGCTCCTGAGCCCGCGCCGCGTCGCCGATTCCGAGAAAACCGCCGCCGGCCTCGATATAGGCCTCGAGCGCAGCCTCTTGCTCTCTGCTCAGCTCGGTGCCGGTCGCGGAGAGGAACACCACGCCGCGATAGGCGCCCAGGCTCTGCGGCGAGAACACCGACGGGTCCGTCGACTCCTCGACGGCGAAGCCGTGCTGTGTGCCCAGGTCCTTGATCGCCTCGGTGGCCGCGGCGACGGGGTCGTCCTGCTCGTCGGCAGCGCCGTGGAACACCAGGACGGTGACCTCACCCGACGCGGCGGCATTGGTACGGGGCGACATCCGGGCCGAGTCGGTCTCGCCCGCCCGATCGTCCTGGCCGGTCGCCGACGTCGGCGTGGGTGTCGGCGTCGGCGTCGGCGTCGGCCCACCTTGGGCGGGCACCGCCGACAGGCCGAGCGCCATCGCGGCGCTCGTCGCCAGGATCGCCGCCCGCCGCCAACGGGCCGGAGGGGCCCCCTGACGGTGCGGACGTGCCAGACCTCTGCGTCCCATCGCTACTCCTTCACTTGATCGTGCGCCCCGTGCGTGTGCTGGTTCGGCCCAGTCATCGTGGTGGTGGTAGCTGTCCGCGGTCGGCGTTCCTGCAGGTCACCGCGGGGTGGCGTCGGCGAGCCCTACTCGTGGTCGCCGTGGCCCTTGAAGCGGTCTAGCGCCTCCTGCGCGTGGTCGGGGATGCTGCCGTCGGCGTTGCGGACGAGGAAGATCCCCGACATGCCCTGCTCGGAATGGAACTGGACGTGACAGTGGTACATCCACGCCCCCGGCCCCACGTTCTCGCCGGCGATCACCTGGAAGCCGAACGACGAACCGGGGTTGAGGTCCTTGTTGTCGATCACTGCGCTGGGGTCGTTCGGCCCGCTGAGCCATCCGGTGCGGTTGTCGACCCACTTGTGCGCATGTAGATGGAAGGTGTGAAAGAGATCGCCATGCCCGATGGCGATGAACTCGACGCGCTCGCCGAGGTTCGCCTCGAAGATCGGCGTGTCCGGCGCCATCTTGTTGTTGATCATCATGCCGTTGAACACCACGGTGAACTGCCGGTCGGGTAACACGTCACCGCGCCGGCGCACGATCAACGCACCGTAGAGGCCCTTGGCGATGCCGACGGAACCGTGCGGTGATCTCATGGCGTGATCGTGGTAGTGCCAGTACCCGGCGCTGCCCGGCTTCCACAGCCGTCCTGGGCCGGTGGAGGGTGCGTGGCTGCGCCACACGTAGGTACGCGTCTCGCCGGGCTCGTTGAACGAATCGTTCAGCGGGCTACCGTCGGAGTCGACGTCGTAGTCCACGCCGTGCGGGTGGATCGACAGTCGCTCGTCGGTGTTGTTGACCAGCTCGATCTCGAGGGTGTCGCCTTCGAGCATCTCGAGGATGGGCCCGGGCACTGTCGCTTCGCCCGGAGCGTAGCCGTAGCCGATGTCGCCGCTGGGCAATTCCTCGGCGTACAGCGTGATCCGGTGGGTCTCTGCCGTGGCGGAGGCGGCGTGGCGCACCGAGTCGTCCGCTGCCACGGCGGTCGACGCTACGGCGGGAACGGCGACACCTGCCGCAGCGCCGGCCAGCATCACACGGCGTGAGACCTGACGTGCCGATACGGCGTTGTCATCGTGACTGTCAACCATGGGTCTCCATCCGGTCAGCCCGGTGTGCCCGCACCGGGAGGCGACGACTGAGGGGACATCGACGCAGCTCGAGCGCGATGTGGGCGACGTCGGAACGCTGCCTCGTCCGCACTCTCGGCGGTCGCGCTCGTCGATGACATTCCATGACGAGGCACAATAGGGGGACTTTTGCATGGACGTCAATCGAAAGTTTCTGACATATCGTCAAATGCCCGGTGTCTATTGCCTAGCCAGCACCAGGTTTGCCACGGAAGTTTTCGCTGCGGCCGATGCCGGACATGGGTAACCTGGACCCGACTATGCGGGTAAACGCTTTCCTAGTGTGCTGCAGCGTAAGGTCGACGGTTTCACACGGTCAAGGACTCGCCGGGCGCTACGGACCGGTCCGTGTCAGCGCGGGCTGACGACCACGGCGATCAGTCCTGGCCCCACGTGGGCGCCGATCACCGCCCCCACCTCGCTCACCACGACGTCTCCCACACCGGGCAACCGCTCGGCGAGCCGGCGCGCCAAGTCATTGGCGCGATCGGCGTGGTCGAGGTGGTGGACGGCGACGTCGACGCGGGAGCTCTGGTCGACCCCCGACGTCGCCCGATCGACCGCCAGGTCTTCCAGCCGCGCCACCGCACGCGAGGTTGTCCGGACCTTCTCCAGCAGCTCGATCCAGCCATCACGCAACAGGAGCAACGGCTTGATCGCCAACGCCGTACCGACCACCGCCGACGCCGCGCCGACGCGCCCGCCGCGCCGCAGGTGTTCGAGAGTGTCGACGTAGAAGTACGCCGACGATCGCCGCGCGCGCTCCGCGGCCGCGGCGGCGACTTCGTCGGCGGTCAGCCCGCGTTCGGCTGCCTCCGCCGCGGTCAGCACCGCGAACCCGAGCCCCATGCCGAGTGATCGGGAATCCACCACATGCACGGGAATCGGCGCATCACGCGCGGCCAAGCGTGCCGAGTCGGCGGTCCCGGACAGGCTTCCGGACAGATGTACCGACACCACGCTCGTGGCGCCGCGCACGCTGACCGACTCGTAGACGTCGAGAAACGTCCGGGGACTCGGCCGCGACGTCGTGACCGTCGCATGCGAGCGCAGCGCCTCGGCGATGGCGACCGGACCCACGTCGTCACCCTCGTCGTGCGGCTGCCCGTCGACGATCACCTGCAGCGGGACGATCTCGATGCCACGCTCGGCAACGACATGCGGTGACAGGTGGGCCGTCGAGTCGGTGACGATCGCGATCCGGCCGGGCATCAGCCTCAGTCCGGAACGACGTTGACCAGTTTCGGCGCTCGTACGATGACCTTGCGCACGCCCCGCCCCTCCAGCGCGCGCTGCACCGCCTCGGACGCCAGCGCCTGCTCCTGCAGCGTGTCGTCATCGACCGACGGTGGCACCTCGATGCGGTCGCGCACCTTGCCCGCCACCTGCACCACGCACGTCACGGTCTCGTCGACCAACAGGTCCGGATCAGGCGTCGGGAACGGCTCGTAGGCCAGCGACGTCGAATGGCCCAGTCGCGACCACATCTCCTCGGCGATGTGCGGCGCCACCGGCGCGATCATCAGCACCAGCGGTTCAGCCACTTCGCGCGGCACAGCGGACAACTTCGTCAGGTGGTTGTTCAGCTCGATCATGCGTGCGATCGCGGTGTTGAACCGCATCGCGGCCATGTCCGAGCGCACGGCGTCGATCGTGCGATGCAGGATCCGGCGGGTCTCGTCGTCGGCAGGCTCGTCGACGACGGCGGTCTCCCCCGTCTGCTCGTCGACCACGTTGCGCCACACCCGCTGCAGGAACCGGAGCGAGCCGACGACCGCGCGAGTCTCCCACGGCCGCGACTGGTCCAGCGGGCCCATCGACATCTCGTACACCCGGAACGTGTCCGCCCCGTACGCGTCGTACATCTCGTCCGGGGTGACGATGTTCTTCAGGCTCTTGCCCATCTTGCCGTACTCACGGCGGACGGGCTGGCCGTTGTAGACGTAGATGGTCTCCGACGTCTCGGGGTCTTCGACCTCTTCGACCTGCTCGGCCGGCACGTACTGCCCGCGGGAGTCGACATAGGCGTAGGCCTGGATGTAGCCCTGGTTGAACAGCCGGAAGTACGGCTCTTCGCTGGACACCCAGCCCAGGTCGTACAGGACCTTGTGCCAGAACCTGGCGTACAGCAGGTGCAGCACGGCGTGCTCGACGCCGCCGACGTACAGGTCGACGCCGCCGGGATCGTCAGCACTGCGGTCCGGCTGCGGGCCCATCCAGTACCGCTCGACGTCGGGGTCGACGACCCGCTCGTCGTTCGCCGGGTCGATGTAGCGCAGGTGGTACCAGCACGAACCGGCCCAGTTGGGCATCGTGTTGGTGTCGCGACGGTAGCGGCGCGGGCCATCGCCCAGGTCCAGTTCGACCTCGACCCACTCCGGCACCCGCGCCAGCGGCGGCTCCGGCTCGGTGTCGGCGTCGTCGGGGTCGTAGGTCTTCGGCGAGTAGTCCGGCACATCCGGCAGCAGCAGCGGCAACGCGCTGTCCGGCAGGGAGATCGGTCCGACCTCGTCGTACACGATCGGGAACGGCTCGCCCCAGTACCGCTGGCGGCTGAACAGCCAGTCACGCAGGCGGTACGTGACCGTACCGGTGCCCGCACCGCGCTTCTCCAACCAGCTGATCATGGTGGCGATCGCGTCGTCCTTGTGCAGCCCGTTCAAGCTGATCTCGTCGTTGGCGGAGTTGATCGCCGGGCCGTCACCGACGTAGGCCTTGCCGTCGAAGTCGTCCGGCGGCTGCACGGTGCGCACGATCGGCAGGTCGAACTGCTCGGCGAACTCCCAGTCGCGCTCGTCCTGGCCGGGCACGGCCATGATCGCGCCGGTGCCATAGCCCATCAGGACGTAGTCGGCGATGAAGATCGGCACCTGCTCACCGTTGGCCGGGTTGACCGCGTAGGACCCGGTGAACACGCCGGTCTTGTGGCGTCCTTCGGTCTGGCGCTCCAGCTCCGTCTTCATCGACGCCTGTCGGCGGTAGGCCGCGACAGCCTCAGCCGGCGTCGCGAAACCTCCGGTCCACGGCTCGCGCGTACCCTCGGGCCACGCCTTCGCGGTCAATTCCTCGACCATCGGGTGCTCTGGCGCGACCACCATGAACGTCGTACCGAACAAGGTGTCCGGGCGGGTGGTGAACACCTCCAACTCGCCACCGGGCGCCGCGAACCGGACCGTGGCGCCGGGCGAGCGGCCGATCCAGTTGCGCTGCATGGTGCGGACCTTCTCCGGCCACTGGATGCGGTCCAGGTCATCGACCAGCCGGTCGGCGTAGGCGGTGATCCGCATCATCCACTGGCGCAGATTGCGCTGGAAGACCGGGAAGTTTCCGCGCTCGCTGCGGCCTTCGGCGGTGACCTCTTCGTTGGACAGCACGGTGCCCAGAGCGGGGCACCAGTTCACCGGCGACTCGGAAATGTACGCCAGCCGGTGATCGTCGATGATCCGGCGGCGTTCGGCGTCGTCCAGCTCGGCCCAGGACCGTCCGCCCGGCACCTCGCGCTCGCCCGCCTCGAACGCCTTGACCAGCTCGTCGATGGGGCGAGCACGGCCACGGCCACCGTCAGCGTCGGCGTCGTACCACGACTCGAAGATCTGCTTGAAGATCCACTGGGTCCAACGGATGTAGTCGGGGTCGGTGGTCGCGAACGAGCGCCGCTCGTCGTGCGCCAGACCCAGGCGGCGCAGCTGGCGCTTCATGTTGACGATGTTCGCTTCGGTGGTCTCGCGCGGGTGGCGGCCGGTCTGCACGGCGTACTGCTCGGCAGGCAGGCCGAACGCGTCGTACGACAACGCGTGCAGGACGTTGAAGCCGCACATCCGCTTGAACCGACCCACAACGTCGGTGGCGATGTAGCCCAGCGGGTGCCCGACGTGCAATCCCTTGCCCGACGGGTAAGGGAACATGTCCATCAGGAAGAACTTCTTGCTCGGCACGTCTTCACCCTTGGCCGCCGCCTCGTCCGGGTTCGGCGTGTGGAACGTGCCTTCGCGTTCCCAGCGGTCCTGCCAGTAGTGCTCGATCCGCTCGGCCAGTTCGCTGGTGTAGCGGTGCGGTGCCTCGTCACCCGTGGGCGGCGTGGTGCTCGTCTGCAGCTGGCTCATCGGGAGTCGTCCCTCATCGTGTCCGTGGTGTCATCAGGCCAGAACGTGAAAAGACCCCTCACGCAGGAGGGGTCCGCCGCGCCGACGTGACGCCATGATCAGGCGTCCACTACCAGTCAGCGCGGCTCCGTAAGGAGAAGCAGGCCTCGCACACGATCAGTTTAGCGCATGTGCCGCGAGCGAGTGTGACGCCCGGGCGGGTCTCCGGCGACCGGGACGAGCCGGGCAGGAGCCGCCGAGCGCTCAGCCTGAGGCCGCGGACTTGACGAGCACAGCGTCCCGGCTGAGCTCACGGAACCCTACGCCCTCGTACAGCTCCCTAGCCGCTGAGTGACCCGGCGCGCCCAGGCAGGCCACCGTCATGTGGGTGGCGCCGGCCGCGCGGGCGAGCTGCATGCCATGCAGAAGCATCGCTCGGGCCAGGCCTCGGCGCCGGTAGTCGGGGTGAGTGCCGACCGGTTCGAACTCAGCGGTCTTGTTCTCCTCGTCCAGCCACATGATCGCCGACGACACCATCGAGGCGTCCGGAGCCTGCACCAGGACGTGCAGGTCACCGCGGTATCCCGGCGACGTCCGGACACCTTCGTAACTTTCGGCTGTGTACGCCGAGGGCGCCCAGGCGTCCACGTGGGCCTGAACCACAGCCTGCGCATCGACGTGGTCGGCGGTGCGGAACCGGAAACCGTCGGGCAGCACCGGCTGTTCGATGTCGACGAGATCGCGTTCGTTGAGCCGGGACCAGGTGCCGGTGTCGCCGAGTGAGGCCGGGTCGGCGTCGTAGCCGTGCGCAGCCCAACGCCGCAGTCCGAACTCGTCTGCGGCTCCGGCCAGCACCGTACGCCGCAGACCGGCGGCCGTGGCCTCGTACCAGCCGATCACCTCGTCGACGAGTTCGGCGTGGTCCGGGTGAACCTGAAACGCCAGGGATGCGCCCGTGACGTCCTTGACCGACCCGTCGCACAGCCGCACCTGACGAGGAAGTCGAGCCCAACCCCACGCCACCAGGTCGCCGCCGGCGAACCAGAGCTCACGCCGCCAGCTCGCGCCGTCATGGACGTGTCCCCGGCCCCAGTTCCACGCCAGTTCGCCGAATGACGCGTCGGCATTCACGAGGTCCGGGCGGATGGCGGTCAAGCGCTGGGCCAGGCCCTGCATGAGCCGTAGATCCGCGCCGGTCAAGGGTTCACTATGGGCCATGGTGCGCCACTGTGGCAGGGTGTCGGGCCCGCCGTCGAATGATTTTCGGGCGGCCGCCGAAGGCACCACGAGGCGAACTGTCGCATCACGAGGCGTGCACGGGTGGTGTGGTTGGGATTCGCATGCTGAACATGATCATTTGGGGATCAAAATACGAGGTACCAGCGGTCCCAGAACTCGATGGTGATCAGGATGGCGATGATCAGGTACCAGACGGCGGTGATCAGCCCGCGGCTGTCGACGACGGCCCGGCGCAGGCCCGCCGGAGCCTTGAGGTGTCCCTCGGACAGGTTGTAGCCGGTCGTGTAGACGAAGATCGGAATCGTGACGGTCCAGACGACCATGCAGTAGGGGCACAGGGCACCGATGTAGTACACGCTCTGCACGAACAGCCAGGTGATGAACGCCGCACCGAACAGGGCGCCGGTGTTGAGACCCAGCCAGAACCACCGCGGCAACCGCGCGCCGCCGAGCACCGCCACCCCAGCGGTCACCACCACCGGAAACGCCGCGACACCGATGATCGGGTTGGAGAAGCCGAACAGCTCGCCCTGCCAGCTCTGCATCACCTGTCCGCAGCTGACGACCGGGTTGAAGCTGCACGACGGCGTGTAACCGGGATCCTCGAGCAACAAGATCCGCTCGATGATGAGGATGGCCGAAGCGACGGCGCCGATGGCACCACCCACGGTGAGCAGCCAGCCGAGCGCGACAGCCGATGCGCGACGTTCTTCGAGCACCTCGACATCGTCGTCGAGTTGGTCTGTCTCCTGCACGGACATAACTCACCTGACGTGTTGGCCGGACGTGTCGGCGTCGGTATCCGACGCACCATCAAACGTACGCCACCGCAACTTTGTGCCCGGCACTGATCACGATTTTGTCGCAGTGTCTCAGCGATGTGTCAGGATCGTCGGGATGCGCGGCACGGATCGGTCCGCCAAGGCGTGGACGGCGACGGCGGTGCTCATGGTGTGCGCGGTGGTCGTGATCGTGGCCGCCGGTCTCGGGCCGATCAACGTCGTCGAACCGGGGTGGCTGTCCGAAGCGGACGGGTTCGACCCCGACGAGCGAACCATGCCTCGGGAGCTGCCCACGACGACCATGACCATGACGTGGCCCACCGAGCGGCCAACGGACACCGGCACCACGGACTTTCCCTGGAACCTCGCCCTCGTCGCGATCCTCGTCGCTGTCGTCGTCCTGGTGCTCATGCTCATCCGGGGTTTCCCCCGGCCCGGGTGGCGGCGGGCTCGCCGCAGCGTCGTAGGCGGAACCGTCGAGGCATGGCCCGATGCGGCTGAGGACCTGCGCGCCGGCGCCCGCACGGCGAGCGGGGTGCTGGAGGGATCGGGCTCCGCCGATGCTCAGACCGTCATCGAGGCCTGGCTCGCTCTGGAGTCCGCCGCGGCCGGTAGCGGTGCCGCGCGAGACCCGGCGCAGACCCCCACCGAGTTCACCGCGGCGCTGCTGCGCCGACACCATGCCGACGAGGTGGCGACGTCGATGCTGCTCGGCCTCTACCACCGCGCCCGGTTCTCCGCGCATCCCGACATCGGCGTCGACGACGTCGCTGCCGCCAGGTCCGCTCTCGCGACGATCTTGCGGACGCTCAGCAGCCACACCACGCCGATGGAGACGCCGTCGTGAGCCGCCGCGACCTGCTGCGCTGCTTGTTCGCCGGTGCCGCTGTCGGCGGCGGCAGTTGGCTGTTCGGCGTCCAAGGCGCACGCCCGATCCTCCTCGGTGCTTGCACCGCAGCAATCGTGGCGGCGTTCATGACCGTGCCGGCCGGGCATCACCCCCGCTGGCCGCACCAACCAGGTTCCGCCCGCGGCGGTGGCTCCGCCCAGGTCTGGCGATTGGCGAACCGGATCACCCCACTGGTCACGCGCCGTGGCGGAGCCGATGCCGTCCTGCAGAATCGGCTCACTCGGTTGGCGGTGGCCCGGCTGGCTCGCCTGGGTGTCGCCTGGACAGACCCCCGTGCGGCCGAGGTGCTCGGCCCCGACGTCTACCGTGCGCTCACCACACCACGGTTCCGCCCCGACCTGAACGAGCTCCAACGCATCGTCTCCGCCGTCGAGAACGCCGACACCGCAGCTACCGGAGGACACTGATCATGACGCCCACGAGCGGCGGGACGACGGCACCGCCCCGGCCGGTCGCCGACATCGCCCGAGTCGGCCGAGACGTACTGGACCGGGTCGGAACGGCCGTCGTCGGGATGGAACGCACCCTGCGCCTGGCGCTGGCGACGGTGCTCGCCGGCGGCCATGTCCTGTTCGAGGACGTCCCCGGCCTCGGCAAGACACTGGCGGCGCGGAGCCTCGCCACCGCGCTGGGCCTGGAGTTCCGGCGCTTGCAATGCACCCCTGACCTCCTGCCCGGCGACGTCACCGGTTCGTTCGTGTGGGATCCGGGTACGCGCGAGTTCTCGTTCCGGCCCGGGCCGGTCTTCGCCGGTCTCCTCCTGGCCGACGAGATCAACCGCACCCCGCCGAAAACCCAATCGGCGCTGCTCGAGGCCATGGCCGAACGCCAGAGCACCGTCGAGGGCCGCACCTTCGAGCTGCCCCGCCCGTTCCACGTGCTCGCCACGTCCAACCCGGTCGAGTACGAGGGCACCTATCCGCTGCCGGAAGCTCAGCTGGACAGGTTCATGCTCCGGCTGTCCGCCGGGTACCTCGAGCCGGCGAGCGAGGTCGAGGTCCTGAACCGGCGCATCGCCCGAAGGCAGGAACAGACCGAGATCGATCCGGTGGTCGACGCCGAGACGGTGCAGGCGCTGCAGGCCGGTGTCGAGTCGGTCGACGTCGACCCGTCGATCATCGCCTACTGCGTCGACCTCACCGCCGCCACCCGGAGCCATCGCGGGGTCGAGGTGGGCGCGTCGCCACGCGGGTCGCTGGCACTGCTGCTGGCCGCCCGGGCCGTCGCCGTCCTCGACGGCCGCGACTACGTCGTCCCTGAGGACGTCAAGGAAGTCGCCGTTCCGGCGCTGGCGCACCGCCTCACGCTCACCCCTGAGGCGTGGACCATGCAGGTCCGGACCGCCGACTTGGTCGCCGAGGTGCTCGATCGCGTCGCAGGCCCGACGTCGACCCGATGATCAGCAGCGGACCGCGGTGGCAGCCCACGCCGGCGCTGAGCCGGTCGGTGCTGCTGCCCATCGTGCTCGCCGGCGTCGGCTTGGCCGCGGGCCGCGTCGAGCTGGTGTTGCTCGGCGTACCGCTGATCGTGGGTACCGCACTGGCGCTCGGTGGGACACGACCCCCGGACGGCGTGCCGCGGGTGCGCGCCATCGGGCCGAAGATCACCGACGTGGGTCGCCCGGCCACGGTGGCCGTCGAGATCGAGCCGTCCGAGGCACAGATGATCACGACGGTGCTGGTACCGGAATCCCCCGGGTCGCTGGCCGAACGCGTCGCCACCGCCGCCCCGGCGGAGCAACCGCGGCACATCGTCGGCGAATCCACGCCCACCACGTGGGGTACGCAGGTGCTGGCCCGGCCCGACCATCTGGTCGTCGGCGCCGACGCCCTGTTCATCGCCGGGCCCGTCACCGCAGCGCCACGCACCGCCCAGGTGTTGCCGGCTGTCACCACCACCCTCCCACCCGGGCCGCTGCCGGCACGTCCGGCCGGCATGGTGGGTGCGCACCGCTCCCAACGCCCGGGCGAAGGAACCGAACTGCACGACGTCTCCCCGTTCGCGCCCGGCGACCGGCTCCGGCGCATCGACTGGCGGGTGACGGCGCGGCAAGCCGGACCCCACGAGCTGCTCTACACCCGCCACACCCAGGTCGACGCGGACGCGGACGTGATCTGCTGCCTCGACAGCCGCTTCGATCTGCAACCGGAGGTACGTCTGTGGTCCGAGCCGGCGACTCCGGAGGACTCCCACGACGCCGGCCCCCGCAGCATCGACATCGGCGTCGACACCGTCGCATCGATCGCCGCGGCCTACATCGCCCACGGTGACCGGGTCGGCGTCCTCGACCTCACCCGCCAGATGGATACCGTCCGGCTGGGCAGCGGTAGCCGGCACCTGCTGCGTCTGCGGACGTACCTGGCTCGTCACACCCATCGGCCGGGCACCGCGGACACCTCGGCACTCCCCCGCCGGGTGCCCCGTTTCCCGCCGGGTGCCGTGGTCGTCGTGGCGTCGGTGTTCATGGACGACGCCGTCGCCGCGCTGGCAACGTCGTGGCGGCGCTCGGGTCACCCGGTGCTGGCCGTCGACGTGCTGCCGACCCCGGTCGTCCGGATGGCCGACCCCGCGGCCACGCTCGCCGCGCGGGTCGTG
>NZ_DAHVSH010000058.1:0-8874 GCF_027324685.1 Haloactinopolyspora sp. | reverse complement strand
AACCTGGCCGCGACCGCCCGGCTGCGGCTGCGCCCGGTCTACGGGTCCCAGGATTCGGCGTTCGCGGCGGCGCTGCCGCTGGGGCTGGTGCTGCCCAAGCACATCAAGGTGCCCGCCGAGCTGAGGGAGAAGCTGTGAGCGAGAAGAAGGCGCGCACCAGCCGCGCTGAGAAGAAGGCGCGCGAGCTGCGGCCCCAGCGCCCGCCGATGCGCGGGTGGCTCGGCCGCGGCCGCGGCCAGTCGGTCTATGTGCAGGCACCGGATGAGTGGCGCGGCACGACGGTGCAGGTCTGCGGGCTGTGGCCGTTCGCCATCGGCACCGGCACCCCGATGGTGGGGGTGCCGCTCGGCCGGCACATCCATACCGGGGCGACGTTGTGCTGCGATCCCATCTCCTGGTTCCAGCGGGCCAAGCTCATCTCCAACCCGAGCGCGTTCGTGCTCGGCAAGCCGGGCCTGGGCAAGTCCACCCTCGTGCGCCGGATGGCCACCGGGCTGGCCGGCTACGGGGTGATGCCGCTGGTGCTGGGGGACCTCAAACCTGATTACGTCGACCTCATCGAGGCGATGGGCGGGCAGGTCATCACCCTGGGCCGCGGCCGCGGCTACCTCAACGTGCTCGACCCCGGCGAGGCCACCGAGGCCGCCGCCCGGTTGCGCGCGGCCGGCTATGACCGGCAAGCCGCGCAGGTGCTCGCAGACGCGCACGGCCGCCGGCACACGATGGTCTCGGCGCTGCTGACGATCCTGCGCTCGGCCCCTCCGACCGACCGGGAGGAGACGATCATCGACCGCGCCTTGAAGGTGCTCGACGAGCGCCACGAGGGCGTGCCGGTGCTCGGTGACCTGCTGCGCGTGATCCAGGAAGGTCCCGAGGAGGTCCGGGCCGTGGCCCTGGACCGGGGCAGTGACGAGCGGTACAAGCAGATCACCGAGGGCCTGGAAGCCTCGCTCATCGGCCTGGTGGGCGGCGGCCGGCTGGGAGAGACGTTCTCCCGGCAGACCACCAACCCGATGCGTCGGGACGCTCCGGTGGTCTATGACGTCTCCGCGATCGACGACTCCGAGATGGACCTGCAAGCCGCCACCCTACTGGCGTGCTGGTCGGCCGGGTTCGGCACGGTCAACGTCGCCAACGCGCTGGCCGATGCCGGTCTGGAACCGCGGCGGCACTACTTCGTGATCCTCGACGAGCTGTGGCGGGCGCTGCGCGCCGGCCGAGGCATGGTCGACCGGGTGGACGCCCTGACCCGGCTCAACCGGCAGCGCGGTGTGGGCATGGCGATGATTTCCCACACGATGAGCGACCTGCTGGCCCTGCCCACCGAGGAGGACCGCATGAAGGCCAGCGGCTTCGTCGAACGTTCCGGCATGGTGATCTGCGGCGGGCTGCCCTCCGCGGAGATGCCCAAGCTCACCGCGGCGGTGCCGTTCTCGCTGGCCGAGCAGGACCTGCTCATCGGCTGGCAGGACCCGCCGGCCTGGGACCCGGCCACGGGTCGGGAGGCCGAGCCGCCGGGCCGGGGCAAGTTCCTCGTCAAGGTCGGTGGCCGGCCCGGCATCCCGATCAACGTCCAGCTCACCGCCGCTGAGACCTCGATCAACGACACCAACAAGCTCTGGCACGAACAGTCCCGCGTGGGCAGCCGCCAGCTGCACCTCGTGAAGGAGGCAGGGGCATGAGCACTCCGAACAACCGCCGCCGCGATCCCGGCGGCCTCGGTGCTGAGGCCGTGCTGGTGTGGGTGGCGATCGTCGTCGTGGTGATCGTCGTCGGCTCGGTCTATGCCGCCCTGCACCTGGGTCACCGGCTGGCCGGCACTGGCACGCAGGTGCCGGCCGACCCGTTCTCCGCGGTTTTCGGGCTGCTCGGCGGTGACGTCGCCTGGCCCGGTGCCGCCGGCTGGTGGGTCGTGGGCGGCCTGGCCGCCATCGGTGTCCTCCTGGCGGTGCTGGTGGGTCTGCTGCTGCGCCGGCTGCGCCGTAACCGCACCCGCGTGGACCGGGCTGCGTCCTACATGGGTCGCGGCCGGGACGTCGAGGCCCTGACCCGTAAGAACGCCCAGGCCACGGCCCGGCGACTCGGCGTGGAGGACTCCCCCGGTGTGCCCATCGGGCGCGCCGTGGGTGGTGGGCAACCGCTGTTCGGGTCCTGGGAGGACATGCACATCGATATCTGGGGGCCGCGCACCGGCAAAGCGCTGGTCGCGACAACACCGGTCCTGACGCCGAACGGCTGGACACCCATCGGTGACCTGGCTCGCGGGTGCCGCGTCATCGGTCGAGACGGGCAGCCGCACACGGTGACAGGGGTATTTCCCCAGGGGGTGCGGCCGGCCTACCGCATGACGTTCTCGGACGGCACCTCGATCCTGTGCGATGCCGAGCACATCTGGACGGTCCGTCCCAAGCTGCGCGCGGACAAGCGGCACCCGGAAGGGTGGCGCGAGTGGACCACGCAGCAGCTTCTTGATAACGGCCTCCGGCGCTCTGACGGCGCTGCAAAGTACTACCTGCCGATCGTCAGGCCGGTCGAGTTCGACGGCGTGCTGGAACCGGGCGTTCCTGCACGCCCGACTCCGCCCGGACCTACCCGAGGACCTGGCCGGCAGGTCCGTACAGACGCGGGGCCGGCGGGACTGGCACGTGCTGCTCGTGCCACCGCCCTACTCGATGCCGCGGACCTGAACGCGCGTCCTCTTGACCCGTACCTCCTGGGCGCACTGATTGGCGACGGTGGCCTCACCGGCCCCGGCATCCGATTCTCGACGGCCGACGCGGAGTTGATGGACATCCTTCGCGATCGCTGCCCGGAGCGAACCGAGTGGGTGAGGGTCGCCGGTGCACCGTACGATTACCAACTCCGCACGACCGTGCGGGGCCGAAACTCCGCCATCACTGCGCTTCGCTCACTCGGTCTTTGGGGCGCGGGCTCGTTGACCAAGCATGTGCCAGATGCCTATCTGCTTGCGCCGATTCCTGACCGGTGGGCATTGCTGGCTGGCCTGCTGGACACTGACGGCTCGATCGACTCGCGCGGCATCGTCGAGTTCTGCACCTCGTCGCCGCGGCTCGCGCGCGACGTTCGCTTCCTCGTCCAGGCTCTCGGCGGCACGGTGACTACAACGGTGCGCGAAACCACGCACGCTCCCTCCCACCGCCTGTTCCTGCGCCTACCGGCCGACAGTGAGTCCCCGTTCTGGCTCACACGGAAGCGCGAGCGGTGGGAGAAGTTGCGGTCGACGCGTCGGGTGAAGGTCCCTACGCGCGCCATCGTCTCGATCGAGCCGGCCGGAGAGGCCGAGATGGTGTGTATCAGCGTGGACGCGCCGGATCAGCTCTACGTCGCCCAGGAGTGCATCGTCACGCACAACACGACCAGTCGGGCGGTGCCGGCGATTCTGGACGCTCCCGGCGGGGTGCTGGTTACCTCCAACAAGCGCGACGTGGTGGACGCCACCAGGGACGTGCGCGCCAAGGCCGGCCCGGTGTGGGTGTTCGACCCGCAGGCCATCGCCCTGGAAGAACCGACGTGGTGGTGGAACCCCCTGAGCTACGTCACCGATGAGGTGAAGGCGGCCAAGATGGCCGAGCACTTCGCCGCCGGCTCGCGTGATCCGGGAGCCAAGACCGATGCCTACTTCGACCCGGCCGGCCAGGATCTGCTCGCCGGCCTGTTGCTCGCCGCAGCTCTCGACGGCCGCCCGATCACCGACGTCTACACGTGGCTGACCCGCCCGACCGACGACACGGCGGTGGACATTCTGCGCGAGCACGGCTTCACCCTCACCGCCGACCAGGTGGCCGGCGTCGTCGACGCCCCGGAGAAGCAGCGCGGCGGGGTGTTCGGCACCGCCCAGCAGATGGCCTCGTGCCTGACCAACCGGCAGGTGGCCGCCTGGGTCACCGCCCAGGGCATGACCGATCGGCGGCCGCACTTCGATCCCGAGACGTTCGTGCGTGAGGGTGGCACCCTGTACTCGCTGTCCAAGGAGGGCCGCGGCACCGCCGGCCCGCTCGTGACCGCGCTGACGGTGGCCGTCGTGGAGGCCGCCGAGGAACTGGCGGCCACCTCCCCCGGTGGCCGGTTGCGCACCCCGCTGCTCGGGGTGCTCGATGAGGCGGCTAACGTCTGCCGGTGGCGCGAGCTGCCCAACCTCTACAGCCACTACGGCTCGCGCGGGATCGTCCTGATGACGATCTTGCAGTCCTGGTCCCAGGGCGTGGAGGTGTGGGGCGAAGCAGGGATGAAGAAGCTGTGGAGCGCGGCCAACATCAAGGTCTACGGCGGCGGCGTGTCCGAGGCAGCGTTCTTGGAGGACCTGTCGCGGATCATCGGTGACTACGACCGGCTGTCATCCTCGACGTCCTACGGGCGCGGGCAGCGCACCGTCTCCCAGCAGCTGCACCGTGAGCGCATCCTCGACGTGGCCGACCTCGCGGCGCTGCCCAAAGGCCGTGCCGTGGTGCTGGCCTCCGGCTCCCGGCCGACGCTGATCCGCACGCAGCCGTGGATGACCGGGCCGCACGCGGCCCAGGTGCGCGCCTCGATCGCGGCGCACGATCCGCAGGCCGAGCGCACGATCCGGGAGGCAGAGACCGAACTGGCCGCCGTCGACGCGGCCCTGAGCACTGAGAAGGAGGCGTCGTGAGCGAGTGGGGCGACGACTACGACGAGGACGGCATCGAGGCCGAACCGATCGACGTCGACGAGAACACCGCCGAGGTGGCCGACGACGACACCGGCGAGCTGGCCGACGACGACACCGGCGAGGCGGCGGCCGAGCCGAGCCTGTACTACGGGTCCGTTGATGAGTTCCTGCGGGAGTACCTGCGTCACGTCTACCGGCGCAAGATCGACGGCCGGCACAAGGTGTGGGCGGCTCGCTGGTGGGAATACGACGAGGCGGTGATCCGGCTCGAAGCGCTGTGGCGGTCTTGGGAGCACCTGCGCCTGGACGGCAAGACCGGGATGAGCGTGTGGTGGCGCGACCACGCCGACCATCACATGGCGGTGCTGATGGACCCAGAAGGGCCGTTCCTGGCAGCCGACGCGACCGCTGAGGAGAACCAGTGCAAGAAGGGTGCGCCGCTGCCCTACCAGGCTCCACCGGCTGGCCTGTTCCCCGACGTCCGCGAGGACCCCGGCTCAGCCGCCTGACGCCGGCCGCCGCTCCGAACACAGACAGGGACCGCCCCCCTTTCGGGACGGTCCCTGTCCTCGTGTGGCGGTGCTGGTCGGCTCATCGGGCCAAGCCGGTGCGCTGGGCCTGGAGCTGCGCGCCGCGGACCTTGGCCTTGCGGGCCTTGGGTGCCTTCTTCCCGGCGCCCTTGACCGCTTCGGTGGCCGGCGTGCCCTGGCTGACGTCGGCGCGCATCCGGGTGGCGACCACCTCCGCGTTGATGCCCTTGGCTTCCAGCTCACGCGCGGTGCCGTCGCGCCGTTCGGCGCTGTCGTAGAGGTTCCTGCCGTCCTCACGGACACGCTCAGCCAGCGCCTCGCGCTGCTCGGCCTCCGCCGCCGCCCGGACCCGCTCCTCGGCGTCGGGTTCGTGTTCGGCCGCTGCCCGCGCCTCCGCAGCGCGCTGCTCCTCCTGGTCGGCCTGGGTCATGAGTCGCTGCGCCTCGGCGTTCTCGGCCGCCGAGCGGCTCCGCTCACCATCCGCCTGGGCACGCTCGTGCACGGCGCGCTCGACCGCGGCCCGCACCGCAGCCGGGTCGGCCTCGGTGGCGTCGACGTCGACGCCGTAGCGCGTGCGCAGCTCGTCGCGCATCCGCTGTTCGGCGCGCACCGCCTCGAGGTCCTCCCGTTCCCACGCGCGGGCGACCTGATAGGCGTGGCCGATCTGCTCCGGGCTCGCCTGATTCCACCACTGCTCGCGGTAGACGTTGCTCAGCTCTGCGCGCGCCACGCGCCGCTCGGCCTCCATCCTGGATTGCAGTTCGCGGGCCTCCTGCTGGCTGCGCGCCTCAGCCTGGCGCAGTGCCTGTTCACGCTCTCGAGCGATGCGCTCCGCGATCTGTGAAGCGGCGGTGACCAGCACCCGCAACTGACCCTCGAATGCTTCCTCGATGCCGTCGGTTCCCTCAGCCATGAGCGGCCCCCTCTCCTCCTAGCGTTCCGGTCCGCGGTCTGCGCCCGGTCTGACGGCGTGCCGGCGGCGCGCCGGCTCGATCCTGTTCGGCACCGGCGACGCCGCCGCAGTGGCCGGCTTCGCCTGGCCGGCGTCCATCAGCCGGCGTGCGCGCTCGGCGGCCGGGTCCAGCTTCGGCGGCTCAACGGGCCGCTCAATCGTCACGGTGGCCGTACGTCCCTCGGGCTGCGTGCGTTCGCTCGGCGGCTTCGGCAGCGCAGCGCCCACCCGGTCAAGTCGCGCCCGGACGTCCTCACTGATGAGTCTCGCCTGCCGAGCATCACGTGCGGCAACGGCCGCGTCGGCCACCCGCTCGCTGAGCCGGATCAGCTGGCGCAGCATGACCGCCTGGGCGACGGTTCCCTGGCCTCCACGCGCGGCACTGGCCAGCAGCATCGCCGCCCCGGAGATGGCGATGGTGCGCGCCTTCTCCGGCCGCACGGTCCGCCGGTACGTCTGCGCCGATCGCGACAGCGCCTCGGCCGCGGCCGCCAGGTCGCCCGGAGTCTCCTCCGTCGCGTTTGACCACGCGGCCAGCGCTCCGGCGGTCTGCCGGGCCACGGTTGCCCATGTGTCCCGATCCTCGACCGGAACCTCGCTCAACCGATCCACGAGCTTGCTCAACCGCTCCTGCTGCTGCACCCATTGCCGGGGCCTCGGCTCGGTTGCCTCCCGCCCCGGCGCGACGACGCGCCGGCCACGCTTGGCGGCGTTCCACTCCGCCGCGGCGTCCATCGCTCCGGTCGGGGTGTCCTCCCATCCGTCGCGCAGCCGGGGCAGGCTCAGATCACGGCCGAGCTGCCCGCCGCCGTACCAGATCGGTCGTTCACCGGCCTCGGGTCGCTCGGCCACGGAGTAGCCGGTGATGACGTCGGTGCGCCCCTCCGCGTACCGCGGCCGCACGAGCAGTCCCTCACGGCGCAGCCGGCGCACGAACTCCGCTTCCGACCTGCTTGCGGTCGCGCACCCGCGAACCTTCAACGACAGCAGGTAACGCGGCTGGTCGGTGCGCAGCTCGGAGGCGATGCGCGCCTGCCGCTCCATGCCGTCCAGCCGCTCCCACGGCGGGGTGCCGGCGTCCATCTTCGTGCGCGCTCGCTCGTACTTGGCGCGCGCCCGCGCACGAGCCTGCGCCTCTCGCTCGGCCGGGTGGTAGCCGCGCGTTGCACGCTCCGCGCGTACCGACTCCAACTCTTCGAGCCCGTACTTCGTCTCCAGCGCGCGAGCCGCGGCCTGGGCGCGGCGAAAGTCGTTGTGTACCGACGCCTTGGTGCCATCCTCGCGCACCAAGTTGACCGCGATATGAATGTGGTCGTTGCCGTTCGTCGACAGCCCATGACGCACGGCCACCCACCGGCACGCAGCCTTCGTGCCCTGGTTGTCGTCGAACTCCATCGCCGCAATGAAGTCGCGAGCGATCTTCCCCCAGTCCCCATCCGTCAACGTCCCCTCGTCGGCGCGCAGCGACAGCGAGCAGTGCCACACATGGCCGCCCTTCACATCGACGCCGAGGAGGACACGTGGCTTGTCGACGTGACGCGCGATCGCCAGCGCCGAGTCCCGGCCCAACTCGTTGTCGTCGTACCACGCCATCACCGCCGGATCGCCGGCCACCAGGTGCGGCTCGGTGTGCTCGTTGTGCCGACCAGGACCCACCAGGTAGGTCATCAGTCCGGCCATCCGGTGGCCGCGCACGACGTTGGGCATCATCGCAGCGCCTCGGCCAACTGGTCGATCAGACCGTCGATCCGCTCCGCCGTCCGTCGCACCGCCGCCAGCGTCGCCGACATCTCTGCCTGCGCCTCGCCGGTGGCGTTCGTCGCCCGCGCGATCTGGTTGACGTTGTTCGCGATGCCCGCGAGCACGCGGTACGCCTTGAACAGTTCGGTGAGCAGCTCATCGCGCACCGACGCATTCGCCGCGGCGTTGGCCGCGCCGCCCGCCAGCGCGGAGTCGATCAGCAGCTTGGGCACGCTCACCCGGTACCGCAGCGCGAGGGCCAGCAACTGCCCCTCCTCCTCCGGCGTGACGCGTACGACGTGCCGGTGCTGACGCCCACCCTCGACACGCCGCCGGCGCTTCTGACGAGCCGCACTCGTCGCGTCCTGAACGCCCTCGCCGGCCACGACATCGCCTCCTCTCGGCCCAGCGCAGCGACCCCGCCCATGTGCGGGGACCACACGTCCAGTGTGCCGCATTCTCGACCCCGCGTCGAGGATCAAAGCCGATCCGGGCACCGGATCGTATAGCTTGCTCCGTCTGGGACTCCTTTCGGGGTTCGCTCACGTCGTCAGACGGGGGCGGTCGCGGCTACGCCGCGACGAGGGCCTTTTCCTGTCGACTGATCGTCGACGCAGACACGGTGTATCCCTACGATGGAGATATGGCGAACCAACCGAGTGTCGAAGAAGCGGTGGAGCGCGCGCGGCGCGCTCAGGAGGATCGGATCGCGGCGATTCGCACGGTGGCTCAGGCACGGCAGAGTCTGGCGGACGTGCGCGAGCAGACCGCGCGTGAGTTGGCCGAGCTGCAACAGCAGATCGCCCAGCGCATCCGCCAGGCCGAGCAGGAGGACGTGCGCGCCTACAACGCCGCCGTGACTGCCGGGTGGACGCCGGCCGAGTTGAAGAAGATCGGCTTTCCCGAACCGGAGAAGAAGCAGCGTGCCAGGCGACGCAGCACGCGCCGCACGGCAACGTCAACGGCGGCCAAGGACGCGCCGTCACCGCCACCGGAGCCGG
>NZ_DAHVSH010000022.1:0-77202 GCF_027324685.1 Haloactinopolyspora sp. | reverse complement strand
GCACCTGCCGCGGACATGTTCGTCGACGTCGGCGGGCGCTGCGTGGTCCCGGGGTTCGTCGACAGCCATGCGCACCTGGTCTTCGCCGGCGAGCGCTCGGCGGAGTTCGCCGCCCGGATGAGCGGTGAGCCGTACCGCGCCGGTGGCATCCGCACCACGGTCCAGCACACTCGGGCGGCCACCGACGAGTCGCTCGCCCTGAACCTGGCGTCGCTGATCGCCGAGATGCACCGCCAGGGAACGACCACCGTGGAGGTCAAGAGCGGGTACGGGTTGACCGTCCGAGACGAGGCGCGCGCGTTGTTGCTGGCCAGCCAGCACACCGACGAGACGACCTTCCTGGGTGCCCATGTCGTCCCGTCGGAGTTCGAGCAGGACCCGGTGGCCTACGTCGACCTGGTGACCGGTCCCATGCTGGAGGCCTGCGCGGCGCACGCCCGCTGGATCGACGTGTTCTGCGAGTCCGGTGCGTTCGACGCGACCGCGTCGCGTGCGGTCCTGACCGCGGGCATCGAGCAGGGCCTCGGCGCGCGAGTGCACGCCAATCAACTCGGGCCGGGGCCGGGGGTTCAGTTGGCGTGCGAGCTGGGGGCCGCCAGCGCCGATCACTGCACGCATCTCGACGATGCCGACATCGCGGCGTTGGCGTCGTCGGACACCGTCGCCACGTTGCTGCCCGGCGTCGAGTTCTCCACTCGATCGCCCTACCCCGACGCTCGGCGTCTGCTCGAAGCCGGCGCGACCGTCGCGTTGGCCACCGACTGCAATCCCGGCTCGTGTTTCACGTCGTCGATGCCGTTCTGTATCGCCCTTGCGGTGCGTGAGATGGCGATGACGCCGGCCGAAGCCGTGTGGGCGGCAACCGCTGGAGGTGCAGCGGCGCTGCGTCGCGACGACGTGGGGCGGTTGAGCCCTGGTGCGCGGGCCGACCTCGTCGTGCTCGACGCGCCGTCATACATCCACCTGGCCTACCGTCCAGGCGTGCCCCTGGTCACCGACGTGTGGAAAGACGGCCGGCGGGCCTGAACGGCGCACAAGGTTCGCCATACCTTCGCAAGGTTAGGCACGACTCGCTAGAACAACGCTCTGAGCTGCGATAACGTCGAGGCATGAAGCTCAACGACACGATGGAGAAGGCCTTTTCCGAGCAGATCACGCTGGAGCTCGAGTCGTCGGTCGCCTACCTGCAGTTGGCCATCGCGCTCGACGACGCCGACCTGCCCGGTATGGCGTCGTGGATGCGGATCCAGTCGGACGAGGAGCGCACCCACGCCGCGAAGTTCATCGCGCATGCCACGGCCCGTGGCAACCGGCCACAGATCGGCCAGATCACGGCGCCTACCGACCCCGGCGCCGGCGTAGCGCGAGCCTTCGAGGCTGCGCTCGGGCACGAGCAGAAGGTGTCGGAGTCGATCCGGGCGCTCTACCGGCTGGCGCTGGCCGAGCATGACATCGACAGCCTGCCGCTGCTCAGCTGGTTCCTCGAGGAGCAGATCGAGGAGGAAGCCACCGTCTCGGAGATTTTGGGCCGGCTGCGGCTCATCGGTGACGACGGCCCCGGGCTCCTGCGCATGGACGAAGAGCTCGGCAGCCGCCGGGCAGAGAACTAGCCTCGCTGCGATGCAGCGGGTGATCAGGCTGATCGCGGCGGTCGCTGTCGCCGTGGCCCCAGCGGTGATCGCGGTGGCCTGGGTTCGCGCGCAGCGCGACCGGTTGCCGGCCGAGCTGGCGACGCACTGGAGTGGTCGAGGCGGTCCCGACGGCTTCACCACGCGAGAGGCGTTCGCGACCGGAATCGGCGCCGCGGCAGCGGTGACGGTGGGGATCACCTTGGTGTGGGCGTTGGCGTGGAACCGGGCGGCACGGGCCCTGGTTCGCGTGATCGGCCTGGCGGTTCTGGCCGGGGTGAGCGGAACCATCGCCGGGCTGGCGGTGATGGTCGTCGTGCCGAACCTCGACCTCGTCGACCCGGCCACCGCCAGCGTCGGGCCGGAGTCAGCGCTCCTGCTCCCGCTGATGCTGGGGCTGCCCGTGGTGACGTGGTGGGTACACGGTCGGCCGCCTCGCGACGCCGGCGGTACAGCTCGTCCGGTTGATCCGGCGTTGCCTCGGGGCACGGGAGCCACCGCGTATGTCGAGACGTTCACGCCCTGGCTGCTGGCCATCCTCCTCTTCGTGGTCGTCGCTGCGATCGGTGTTCTGATCATCGCGGCCGGCCTGCCGTGGGTCGGGGCCGAGCTGGTGGTGCTGGCCGCAGGGGTGGCCTGGATGACGCGGTGCACGATCCGCGTCCGCGAGGTCGACGGGCTGACGCTTCGCGGCGGTCCGGTGAGCGTACGGGTCCCCGTGCACGAGTTCGCCGGGGCTCGCGTCGTGGTGAGTATCGATCCGTTCAGCGAGTTCGGGGGCTGGGGGCTGCGGGTGGTTCCCGGCGCTACGGCGTTGGTGACCCGGCGTGGGCCAGGGGTCGAGCTCACCCGCGCCGACGGACGCCGTTTCGTGATGACGTCCGCCGACCCCGAGGGACTCGCCGGCGTGCTCAACACCCTGGCCGACGGGCGAGTTTCAGGCTCCTCAGCCCCCCGCTAGCCGCGCGGCGACGTCGTCGGCCGCAACCGCGGTGGCCGGACCGTTGAACACGGCGTTGGTCACCACGGTCCAGGTGACACGCGGCCAGCTGCGGAACGTGATGTCCGCCCCGGCCACCGTCGCCACACCGTCGCCGACCTCGACGGTCACGATGTTGGCCAGACCGTGCAGCGCGTCCTCGCCGTGGGCGTATCCACTGGCCAGCAGCTCACCGTCGGTGGGGTACGACGACGCCACGGTCGCGGTGTCGTCGGTGACCTCGTAGGCGGGGCTGTTGTAGTACCAGACCGGCCAGGACGCCGGCATGCCCCACGTCGCCGGAGACGACGGATCGAACTGGGCGTTCAGCAGTGTGCCCGGTGCGTTGAAGGCTTCACGCTTGGTCGGCGTGGCGTTGGCGAGCGGCAGGTCCAACAGGTCGCGCGCGGTCTCGGCCGCGGTACCGACGGCTACCAGGTTGCCGCCATCGGTGACCCAGTCGGCCAGGGCCTGCCAGCCCTGCTCGCCGACGCCGCGCGCCCAATGGAACCGCTCCGGGTACTTCGCGGGATCGAGGCCTTCGACGATGCGTTTCCGGGTGACCCCCGGCGCGATGAGGATCGTGTCGAACTCACTCAGGTCGGCGTAGTCGTCGGCCTCGACGACCTCGTAGTTCAGGCCGTAGGTGTCGGCGAGCCACATGAGCCAGCCGCCGGGCATGTTGTTCGCTCCCCGGATGAGCCCGATCGTGGTCGACGGCTCGAGCTCCAGCGCGTCGACCGCCGGTGCGGTGTCGACAGCCGTGACCGGCAACGCCGTCAACTCGGACACCTCGGCGAGGACGTCGTGCGCCGCTTCACCGGCCGGCACGACGACCGTGCCCGGGGCGTACTCGTCGCCATCGACGTCGAAGCCCGCCGTGGCCCGCAACACGGGCACGTCGTCGTCCTGGAGCGCGGTGATGACGTGAGCCAGGCCGTACGTCGTCGGCGAGACCAGGTACGCGCCGCCCGGTGGAGCGACGTCGGGCGCGGGCGCCGTGACGTCGTCGGCCGTCACTCGTTCGGTCCGTGCCACCCGGACGCCGTCGGCCGGGTGCACGTCGAGGCCGAGCAGCATGCCGAGATTGTCCGTGGTCTCGCTGTAGGGCATGATCAACGGGCAGTCGGCGCACTTGCGTGCCTGGTCCGGGTACTCGTCGATCTCCAGCACCTGGTCGACCCAGCTGCCCATCGGCTGCTGCGACCAGATCACGTACGAGCCCGCGGGGTAGGTGTCGCGTCCCACACGCACGGTCGACAGGGCGCGGTCGACCTCGACGTCGGCGATGTCGAAGATCTCGACGAGCTGCTTCACCGCGTACGGGTCGCGCTGGTCGGCCGGAACGATGTAAGCCTCCGGGCCGTCATCGGGTTCCATGTTGCGCTGGTTGACCCGGTAGAGGTGGTTGAACAGCCAGTCGTCGGCGTCCTTCGCGACGCTCTGCAGGCCGGTGTACATCGACAGCTTGGCGTACTCGACGATCTGCTCGAGCGTCCACTCCTGGTCGGTGTACGGGTCGAAGGTGCGCATGGTGCGGTCGGTGGCCCCCGGCGGCGTGCCGTCGTCGTTCGAAAACGGCAGCGCGAGGTCGCGCACGGAAGCGATCTCGTGCAGGAACAGCGACGCGCCGCGATGCGGGCCGGTGCCGAACACGTCGGCGTTCCAGAAGATGCCGTACGCGTCGTCGGTGCTGACTCCGGGCAGGCTCTCTTCGGCTGCGGCGTTCGCGATCTCGGCGCCGAGGGCGTTGGCGGCTGAGATCACGATGGAGTCGACATTGGGGCCGAGCGGCTCGTCGAACGGCGGCAGCCACATGCGTGGGTTGTTGGCGCCGGCCTGATGCATGAAGTGCAGGATGACCGGACGGTACTTCTGCTCGAGCTCGGTGCGAATGCGCGACTCGGCCTGCGTGAAGAAAATCCAATCGCGATTATTGTCATGGCCGACATACTTGTGATAGAGGTCCGGATAGACGCGGTTGTAGTCGGTGCCGGCCGTCTCATTGAAGTAGTCGACCATCAGGTGCTGCCCATCGGGATTCGCCGAGGGAACCACCAGGATGACGAGATTGTCGAGCACATTCTGTACCGACTCCGACCGTTCGGTGGAAAGCCGGTGTATGACGTCGATCAACGCCGGAAGATTTCCGACCTCACTGGAATGCAGCGTCGCCTCGAGGTAATAGACGGGAACGCTCTCGGTGGCGAGCGTGCGCGCCTGACTCTCGCTCAGCCCGGAGCGCGGGTCGGCAAGGCGCTGATTGATCTCCAGGATCTCGTCGAGGCGCTGCAGGTTCTCCGGTGAGCTGACCCGCAGGATCGGGTAGTCGTTGCCCATGGTCGTGGTGCCGGCTACGTCGTACTCGACCGAGTCGGATTCAGTGGCGACGAGTTGGAAATAATCCTTGACGTCGTCGAAAGATGCCAGCTTGCCGGTGGTGCCCATCTCGAAGCCGAAGAATTCCTCCGGGGTGGGAATGTCGGCCGCCGCGGCATCGGCGCTGCCGCCGACTCGCACATCACCTGGTGCGACGACTAATGCTGCGGCGCCGAGGGTGACGGCTGTGAGACCTACCAGAACGCGCTTGGCTGACATCCGTTTCATGTGACGAACCTCCGTGCATTCCGCCCGGCAGAGTTCGACGTACGCTAGCGAGGCCTATGACGGCAGTCAATGCTGATGACAAGTGGCAAGATTGCGTGAAGCAAGCGGTGGAATCGGTTGGCTGACAGCGGGCGCGTCGATCAATGCGGCGGACCGGCCAAGGCGCGGGCGTTGCGAGACATCGTCGCGGCCAGCGCTTCGAGCGGGCCACGGCCGACGAAGCGCCGCCAGGGGACGGCGATGGCGAAGGCGACGACGATGTGCAGGGCGTAGGCGTGAGTCGTGGTCGGCGGCAGCACCGTGGTCAGCAGGACGACGTGCAGGCTGTACAGCGTGAACGTCATGCTGCCGACTGCGCCGAGCGGGCGGAGCACGACCGCCGCCCGCGGCGCGAGCAGCAGCATCAGTCCCAGCACGGCCGCCGCCGTGCCGATGGTGTGCAGGAGGTCGAACGGGGTCGCCGTATGCGGGGACGACACCACGAGCCACCACCAGCTCGTGGTCGGGGTGGTGCCGTAGAACGACGTGGTGAGCACGACGTCGGCGAAGTCTCCCGGGCTCGCCGGATGCCCGCCGAGACCGGCCTCGGCCAGGCGCTCGCGGACGCCGCTGTCGAGGATGATCCATGACGTTGCCCAGGTGGCGGCGGCCAGTGCCGCCCCACCGCCGAACAGGGCACCGGCGACCCTGGGTGAGTTCAGCGCGAGGCGGCCCAGGCCCATGCCGGCCAAGGCATAGGCCATCCAGGGGAAAACGGGGTAGTACCCGGTGAACAGCAGCTCGCGGATCAGGGTCGCGGGAGCGGCCAGCGAGTCCAGGGTGGGATTGTCGTAGGAGGCCGCCGGCTGGTCCACGCGCCAGGCATGGCTGACCAGCGGGGCCAATACGGCCCAGGCCGCTGCCAGCGGCAGCAGCATGCGCGGGCCGAGCCCGAGAAACGGCACTGCCAGCAGGAACAGCACGCCGTAATAAGCCAGGATCACTGCGACCCCGGAGTCGAACGAGCCGAGCATCATCCCGACCAGGAAGATCACCAGCGCTCGCGCGCCGACACCGAGCCGCGCGGCCAGCAGCTCGCGCCCGGCCGGAGGGGTGCGACCGCCGGCGACCAGTGCGAGGCTCACCCCCGCCAGCACGGCGAACAGGGCGGAGGATCGCCCGCCGGCGATGAGTCGCGAGGCGGAGAACTCACCGTCCTGCGTCAGGGCGGGGATGACATGGACCGACATCATCCCCAGGAGCGCGACGCCCCGTGCGGCGTCCACCCCCAGCAGTCGTGCCCCCGCAGCGGTCGTCTTCGCTCCGACGCTCATGACTCGACGGTCAGAAGACGAGGCTGGCGAGGAACGGCGCCACGGTGGCGACGAGGCACAGGATGAGCACGATGGCGACCACGCGGACACGCAGGTCGGGACGGCGGGGAACGTCATCCGGCTCGTTCATGGCGCCAAGCGTACGTCGCGCCGGGTCGGCCTTCGGTCGCGGAATCCGGGAATCGCCGTCCGCGCAGACGCGTTGTACGGGTCGGGAACTTGAGTGGGGTCGACTCAACTCGGTTTGGTCTCCGCCCGGTGACCCCGCATACTTGAGCCTGAGTGACGCAACCAATCGTAGAGATCATTCGGAGGTACCGCCATGGCACGTGCCGTCGGCATCGACTTGGGCACGACGAACTCCGTCGTAGCCGTCCTCGAAGGTGGCGAACCCACCGTCATCGCCAACGCCGAAGGTGCGCGCACCACCCCGTCGGTGGTCGCGTTCGCCAAGAACGGCGAAGTCCTCGTCGGCGAAGTGGCCAAGCGGCAGGCTGTCACCAACGTCGAGCGCACCATTCGCTCCGTCAAGCGCCACATGGGCACCGACTGGAGCAAGAAGATCGACGACAAGACGTTCACCGCCCAGCAGATCTCGGCCTTCGTGCTGCAGAAGCTCAAGCGCGACGCCGAGGCCTACTTGGGCGAGGACATCACCGACGCCGTCGTGACCGTGCCGGCGTACTTCAGCGACGCCCAGCGGCAGGCCACGAAGGAAGCGGGCGAGATCGCCGGTCTGAACGTCCTGCGCATCGTCAACGAGCCGACCGCTGCCGCGCTCGCCTACGGCCTGGACAAGGGTGAGACCGACCAGACCATCCTCGTGTTCGACCTCGGCGGCGGCACCTTCGACGTGTCGTTGCTCGAGATCGGCGAAGGCGTGGTCGAGGTCAAGGCGACCAGCGGTGACAACCACCTCGGTGGTGACGACTGGGACCAGAAGATCGTCGACTGGCTCGTGGACAAGGTGAAGGCCGCGCAGGGTCTGGACCTGTCCAAGGACAAGATCGCGATGCAGCGCGTCCGCGAGGCTGCCGAGCGCGCCAAGATCGAGCTGTCGTCCAGCACGCAGACGTCCATCTCGCTGCCGTACATCGCCCAGGACGCCGAGAAGAACCCGGTGCACGTCGACGAGAGCCTGACGCGTGCTCAGTTCGAGCAGCTGACCGCCGATCTGCTCGATCGGACGAAGACGCCGTTCCAGAACGTCGTGCGCGACGCCGGCATCTCGGTCAACCAGATCGACCATGTCGTCCTGGTCGGCGGCTCCACCCGGATGCCCGCCGTGGTCGACCTCGTCAAGGAGCTCACCGGCGGCAAGGAGCCGAACAAGGGCGTGAACCCGGACGAGGTCGTCGCCGTCGGCGCCAGCTTGCAGGCCGGCGTGCTGCGCGGCGAGGTCAAGGACGTGCTGCTGCTCGATGTCACCCCGCTCTCGCTCGGCATCGAGACCAAGGGCGGCGTGATGACCAAGCTCATCGAGCGCAACACGACGATCCCGACGAAGCGTTCGGAGATCTTCACCACCGCCGAGGACAACCAGCCGACCGTCGGCATCCAGGTGTACCAAGGTGAGCGCGAGATCGCCGCGTACAACAAGAAGCTGGGCACGTTCGACCTGACCGGTCTGCCCCCGGCGCCGCGCGGTGTCCCGCAGATCGAGGTCACCTTCGACATCGACGCCAACGGCATCGTGCACGTGTCCGCGAAGGACCTCGGCACCGGTCGCGAACAGTCGATGACCATCACCGGCGGCTCCTCGCTGCCGAAGGAGGACATCGACCGGATGATCCGCGAGGCCGAGCAGTACGCCGAAGAGGACCGCAAGCGCCGCGAGGCCGCTGAGAACCGCAACCAGGCGGAGTCGCTGGTCTACCAGACTGAGAAGTTCCTCGCCGACAACTCCGAGAAGGTGAGCACGCTCTCGCAGGAGGTGCGTGACGACGTCGACTCCGCGCTGGCCGAGGCGAAGAAGGCGCTCGAGGGCGCTGACGACGCCGCGATCAAGAGCAGCTCCGAGCGGCTGCAGACGGCCTTCCAGGCGATGGGCGCGGCGATCTACGCCTCGGCGGAGCAGCCTTCCGGCGCAGCCGACGCTGGTGAGGGCGCGGCTTCGGCCGATGCCGGCCAGGACGCCGAGGAAGACGTTGTCGAAGCTGAGATCGTAGACGAGGAGAAGGACGACAAGTGACCGATGCGGAGCGGGCCCTAGGCTCCGAGGAGGCCCACCCTGACGAGCAGGAGCAACCGGTGGTACGCGACCGGCGTCGCATCGACCCCGAGACGGGTGAGCTGCGTGAGCTCAGGGATGATGGCGCCGACGTGGATGCCGCAGCCGGCTCCACCACCGGCTCCGCCGACGTCTCGGAGGAGCTCGAACGTGCTCGTGCCGAGGCGGCCGAGCGGCTCGAGGACCTTCGGCGGCTGCAGGCGGAGTACGTCAACTACCGCCGGCGGGTCGAGCGTGACCGCGAGGTCATGCGCGAGAACGCGAAGGCCGAGCTGTTGGCCGAGTTGCTTCCGGTGCTCGACGACATCGGCCGCGCGCGCGAACACGGTGATCTCACCGGCGGATTCCGGTCGGTCGGCGAGAGCCTGGAGGCGGTGACCGCCAAGGCGGGTCTGGTGCGCTACGGCGAGGTCGGCGACGAGTTCGACCCGACCATCCACGAGGCCTTGATGCACAACTACTCCGACGAGGTCAAGGTCTCGACGTGCACGCAGATCCTGCAGCCTGGGTATCGCCTCGGTGACCGGATCATCCGCCCGGCCCGGGTGGCCGTCTCGGATCCGACAGAATCGTTGTCAGAGCCCGCCGCGGAATCGGATGCGCAGGACGCATCCGATTCCGGCGCGGCGGACAATGGCGGTCAGGAGAGCTGAGTGAGGAAGGGAGGGGGCGCGTGAGCACGAAGGACTGGATCGAGAAGGACTATTACAAGATCCTCGGCGTCTCCAAGGATGCCGATGCGGCGACGGTCAAGAAGGCCTACCGCACGCTGGCTCGCGAGCTCCACCCCGACCACAACAAGGGCGACGAGGAGGCCGAGGCTCGGTTCAAAGACGTGTCCGAGGCCTACTCCGTCCTGTCCGACCCGCAGAAGCGCAAGGAGTACGACGAGGCGCGCGCACTGTTCAGTAGCGGTGTGCGCACCCCCGGCGGGGGGTCGAGCGGCGGCTCGTTCTCGTTCGACCTCGGTGACCTGTTCTCCGGGGGCGGCGCCGGCGGAGGCATCGGCGACGTCTTCGGGGGACTGTTCAACCAACGGGCGCGTAGCCGGTCCGGCGCGGCACGCCGCGGTGCCGACGTGGAGCGCGAGGTCTCGGTCAGCTTCATCGAAGCGGTCGAAGGCAAGACGATCCCGCTGAAGCTGACCAGCTCGGCGGCGTGTGCGTCATGCGGTGGAACGGGTGCGCGTGCGGGCACCGTGCCGCGTGTGTGTCCCACGTGTGTCGGTACCGGGTTCACCAGCACCGACTCCGGCGGGTTCGGGATGGCCGAGCCCTGCAAGGACTGCAAGGGCCGGGGCCTGGTGGTCGACGACCCGTGCCCGGTGTGCGAAGGGTCCGGACGAGGCACCACGAGCCGGGTCATGCACGTGCGGATCCCGGCGGGCGTGGTCGACGGTCAGCGCATCCGGCTACGCGGGAAGGGCGTTCCCGGCGAGCGGGGAGGCCCGCCGGGTGACCTCTATGTCGTCATCCACGTGGGGAAGCACCCGGTCTTCGGCCGCCGTGGTGAACACCTGACGGTGACGGTGCCGGTGACCTTCCCCGAGGCCGCGTTGGGCGGCGAGATCAAGGTTCCGACGTTGACTGGCGCCCCGGTCACGCTGCGGCTGCCGCCGGGTACGCCCAACGGACGCACGTTCCGCGTGCGTGGCAGGGGAGCGGCCCGCAAGGACGGCACGCGCGGCGATCTGCTCGTGACCGTCGAGGTCGCTGTCCCGCAGAACCTGAGCAGCGACGCGCGGAAGGCGCTCGAGGAATACCGGGCCGCGACGTCGGGTGAGGACGTGCGGGCCGAGCTGATGAACGCAGTGGCGAAGGAGAGGTGACCATGGACGCCAAAGGCAGATTCATCGTCGCTATGTCCGGATCCGCTCGGTTGGTCAGCGACGACGAACCTTTGTACGTCATCTCCGTGGCTGCGGAGATGGCTGGTATGCATCCGCAGACCCTGCGACAGTACGACCGGCTGGGACTCGTCTCGCCGCGCCGGACCGTGGGGGGCGGGCGCCGGTACTCCCTGCGCGAGGTCGAGATGTTGCGCGAGGTTCAACGGCTGTCCCAAGAGGACGGTGTGAACCTCGTGGGCATCAAGCGGATCATGGAGCTCGAAGCCGAGGTGCACGCGCTGCGCACCGAACTGGCGGCGATGCAAGACGTCATGCAGGGCCGTGATCAGTACCTGCCGGTCCCGGCCTTCGAATCCGCGCTGGCGGTCTACCGGCCCGACAACTGACGCCGCGGGCGTCACGCGCTCAGCAGGCCGATACCCAGCGTCACCAATCCCGCCGTCAGCGACGCGGCGCCGAGCCAGAGCACCACGATCGCCCGGTTCGGGCTGGTGCGGCCGGGGCCAGCCGACGCGGCGAAGAATCCGGCCGGCATCAGGATCGCGGCCAACGGCACGCCGCTGCGGGCCAACCATGCGGCGAAGCCGTCCAGCGACGTCGCGTCGGTCAGGAGCACGGTCACCAGGCCGAGCGTGATGAACATGCCGGCGTGCCCGTGCCCGGCGCGGGCGAAGGACTTCTGAAACTCTGTTTTGGGGATGCCGCCTGCGGCGATCCGGACGAGCAGTAACCCGCCGGACTCGACCGTGACGGCGGCGAGGACGAGGATGCCCGCGAGTCGGGTCGCTTCGGTGCTGAGCTCGAGCATGGTCTGCCCCTCATGGGATTGCCTAACACTGTTATAAAACAGCGTTAGGTTATTCTCGTCAAGTGGGTAGACCACGAATTCACGATCAGGCGACCAAGGAGCGACTCCTGGCTCGGGCCGCCGAGACGGTGTCGACATCGGGCGTGCGTGCGTTGAACGTGCGCACGCTCGCCGCCGACGTGGGAACGTCCACCGCTGCGGTGTACACGCTCTTCGGCGGTAAGTCCGGCCTGGTGAGCGCGCTGTATCTACGGGTGTTCCAGCGCTTCGCGACAGCGCTCGCGGCCGTGGGCCGCAGCGCCGACCCGGTCGACGACGTCGTGCGCCTGGGGATGGCGTATCGCCAGTACGCTGTGGCCGACCCGAACGGCTACCGCATCATGTTCGGCGACGAGGTGCGTCCGGCCGACGTCTCGGCCCGGGCGGCGCGCACCGGTGCCCAGACGTTCGATCCGCTGCTCGATGCGGTGCGCCGGGCGGTCGAGGCGGGGAGATTCCCCGCCGAGCCGGAGCCCTCGGGTATCGCGACCGCACTGTGGGCCAACGTGCACGGCCTCGTGTCGCTCGAGCTGGGCGGATTCATGCCGCCGGACGCCGGCGACCCGGCGGCGGTCTTCGAGATCGCCGTGCGGGCCAATGTCGCGGGTTGGGCGGCGCTCGCCCAGGGCGGATGACCCGTCGGCTCAGCCGTCGGTGCTGGAGGGTTCGGCCGACGGGCTGCTCGGCTCGTCGGTGATCGGCTCTTCGTCCACCTCGACCTGGTAGTTCACGTCGCCGCCGTCGATGGACTCCGCGGTGATCGTCAAGCCGATGGTGCTGCCGTCATCGGCTTCGAGGATGCAACGGACCTCGGAGCCGACCTCGGCGGCCAGGTCGTCGTCGCAGTCGACCGAGGCCACCGGCTCGCCGACCTGTTCTTCGAGAAGGTCGGCGACACCCTCCTCGAGATCCTCGGCAGGCACGCTCTGCTCGCCCAGGATGGAGCAGCCCCCGAACAGGAGGGCGGTGCCGCCCAGGACAGTGGCCATGCGAGTGTGGTTCATTCGAGATTCTCACTTCCGGCTGGTCTCCGAAACATCGTTCCAGATGCCTTCTCGGTTCTAGCCCGGGATCCCCTGTGCGAGCAGACTTGAGTGGAATAGACTCAACTCTGCCGGAGTTGTGTCCACCGACACGACTCGCAACCCGGACCGCTTCAGGGAGATCGATGAACGACCAGCTGACCACCAAGGCTCAGGAGGCGCTGTCGGTCGCCGTGCGCAGTGCGGCCACCGCGGGCAACCCCGCGGTCGAACCCGTGCACGTGTTACGCGCCCTGCTCATCCAGCCGGGCGGGCTCACCGGCCCCCTCCTCGAAGCTGCAGGCGCCGACCTGGCCCTCGTGCGCCGCGACGTCGACAACGCGTACGAGGCACTGCCGAAGGCCGCGGGATCCACCGTCGCCTCACCGGGGCTCGGCCGCGCGACGTACGCCGTGCTCTCACACGCCGGCGAGGTGGCCCGAGAGCTCGACGACCAATATGTGTCCACCGAACACCTGGTGGTCGGCCTGGCGCACGTCGACTCCCCGGTCAAGGACCTGCTCGCCAAGCACGGGGTGAGCGCGGAGAAACTGCGCGCGGCGTTCAGTGAAGTCCGCGGATCGGCGCGGGTCACCAGTCCGGACCCCGAGGGGACCTACGACGCGCTGAACAAGTACGGCATCGACCTCACCGAACGCGCTCGTGAGGGGACCGTCGACCCGGTGGTCGGCCGAGACTCCGAGATCCGCCGCGTGGTGCAGGTGCTGTCGCGGCGGACCAAGAACAACCCCGTGCTCATCGGTGAGCCCGGCGTCGGCAAGACGGCCGTCGTCGAGGGCCTGGCCCAGCGCATCGTGGCCGGTGACGTGCCGGAGTCGCTGCGGGGCAAGCGGCTGGTGGCGCTGGACATCGGCGCCATGCTCGCCGGCGCCAAGTACCGCGGTGAGTTCGAGGAACGGCTCAAGGCCGTTCTCGACGAGATCAAGGCCAGCGAGGGCGAGGTCGTCACGTTCATCGACGAGCTGCACACGGTGGTCGGCGCGGGAACGTCCGGCGATTCGGCCATGGACGCCGGCAACATGCTCAAGCCGATGCTCGCTCGCGGTGAACTGCGCATGGTCGGCGCGACGACCTTGGACGAGTACCGCGAGCGCATCGAGAAGGACCCCGCGCTGGAGCGGCGGTTCCAGCAGGTCTTCGTCGGTGAGCCGAGTGTCGAGGACACCATCGCGATCCTGCGTGGCCTCAAGGAGCGCTACGAGGCGCACCACAAGGTGCAGATCTCCGATGCCGCGCTGGTGGCCGCGGCCACGCTGTCGCACCGCTACATCAGCGGCCGGCAGCTTCCGGACAAGGCCATCGACCTGGTCGACGAGGCCGCTTCGCGGCTGCGCATGGAGATCGACTCCTCCCCGGTGGAGATCGACACGCTCCGCCGCCAGGTCGACCGGCTGAAGATGGAGGAGCTGGCCCTGGACAAGGAGCAGGACGACGCCTCGCGCGAGCGGCTGGCCTCGATCCGGGCCGAGCTGGCCGACCGCGAAGAGGAGTTGCGCGCTCTCGAGGCGCGGTGGGAGCAGGAGAAGGCCGGGCTGAACCGGGTCGGTGCCCTCAAGGAGCAGATCGACGATCTGCGCGGGCAGGCTGAGCGTGCCCAGCGCGCCGGCGATCTGGCCGGCGCGAGCGAGATCCTCTATGGCCGTATCCCGGAGCTGGAGAAGGAGCTCGAGGCCGCCACCGCGCTGGCGCAGGAGACCGCCGCCGAAGCGATGGTGAAGGAAGAGGTCGGGCCGGACGACGTCGCCGACGTGGTCAGCTCGTGGACGGGCATCCCCTCAGGCCGCCTGCTGGAAGGCGAGACCGAGAAGCTATTGCGGATGGAGGAAGAGCTCGGTCGCCGGGTCGTGGGGCAGACGCAGGCCGTCGCAGCGGTGTCCGACGCCGTGCGCCGGGCCCGCGCCGGTATCTCCGACCCCGACCGGCCCACCGGTTCGTTCATCTTCCTCGGCCCGACCGGCGTCGGTAAGACCGAGCTGGCCAAGGCGCTGGCGGGGTTCCTGTTCGACGACGATCGCGCCATGGTCCGCATCGACATGAGCGAGTACAGCGAGAAGCACAGCGTGGCTCGCCTGGTCGGTGCGCCGCCCGGCTATGTCGGCTACGAGGAGGGCGGTCAGCTCACCGAGGCGGTGCGGCGCCGGCCGTACTCCGTGGTATTGCTCGACGAGATCGAGAAGGCGCACCCCGAGGTTTTCGACATCCTGCTTCAGGTGCTCGACGACGGCCGGATGACCGACGGGCAGGGGCGCACGGTCGACTTCCGCAACGTCATCCTCATCCTGACCTCCAACCTGGGGTCGACGTTCCTGGCCGACCCGGCGCTGGACGACGACGCCAAGCGGTCGGCGGTCATGGAGGTGGTGCGCCAGTCGTTCAAGCCGGAGTTCCTCAACCGTCTCGACGACATCGTGATGTTCGAGCCGCTCGGCACCAACGAGCTCGCTCGCATCGTCGATCTGCAGGTCGACCGGCTGGCGCACCGATTGGGCGACCGGCGGCTCACGCTGCACGTCAGCGACGGCGCCCGCGAGTGGCTCGCGCTCACCGGCTACGACCCGGTGTACGGCGCGCGCCCGCTGCGGCGTCTGGTGCAGACCGCCATCGGTGACCGGCTCGCCAAGTCGATCATCGCCGGCGAGATCCGCGACGGCGACACCGTCATCGTCGACGTCGACGAAGAACGCGACGGGCTGACCGTCAGCCGGGCCTGAGCGTCAGCCGGCACCGATCGGCTGGCGCGGCCGCCTCAACTCGGGGAACCCACCCGCCCGCGGCGCCAGTAGCCGAAGGCGTGCACCGATTCCCGTTCGACGCCGCGCTCGGTCATCGCCAGGCGGCGCAGTGCGCGTACCTCAGTGGTCTCGCCGGCGGCCCACAACTCCACCTGCCCGGCCGGCCAGTCGAGGCGGCGGACGGCGGCCTCCAGCGCCCCGGTGGTGCCCGCCTCGGCGCCGTCGCGATGCAGCCAGTGCAGCCGCAGGTCGGCGGCGGTCGTGATCTGCTGCTCCTCGGCGGCGTCAGCCACCTCGACGAACGCCACGATCGGCAGGCCGGCCGGTGCGCGCTCCACGATCGATGCCAAGGCGGGCAGCCCGGTCTCGTCGGCGGCCATGACGACGGCGTCGGCATCGAACGACGGCACGGCGTGGGGGCGGGGGCCGGTGACCTCGATGGTGTCGCCAGGCGTGGCGGCCACCGCCCAGCGGACGAACGGCCCGTCGCCGTGCAGCACGACGTCGATGTCCACGGTGTTCGATCGCGGCTTGTGCCGCCGGATGGTGTACGTGCGGCTCGGCGGGCGGGCGCCGCTGGTTCGGTCGAGGTCGTCTTCCTGCGGCAGCGACATGCGCAGCACCAGGTTCGGACACGACGGGTCCAGCGGAAGGTGCTCGCGCTCGATGACGGCCACCAGCCGGAGCATTCGAGGCGTGAGCTGGGACGACGATGTTACGCGTAGGAGGCCGGACGAGGGGGACACGTCGGTCACATTAACCTCTCGTACAGTGACCGGATGTCCACTGCACTGCGTTGGTTCCGCATCGCCGCCGTCGCCGAGGCCGTCTCGTGGGCCGGCTTGCTCGTCGGCATGCTGGTGAAGTACGTCATCGCGGACAACGAGATCGGCGTACAGATCTTCGGCCCGATTCACGGCGGGCTGTTCGTCGCCTACGTCGTCGCCGTGACCATCGCGGCCCGCAACGCTCGCTGGGCGCCGTCGACGTGGCTGCTGGGCGTGGTCAGCGCCGTCCCTCCGTTCATGACCGTATGGTTCGAGCGCCGGGTCACCCGGGCGGGTGAGCGCACCGGCGCAGCGGTGACCTCGTAAAGTCGGTGCCATGGCGACGGTAATGGTGACCGGACCTACCGCGGGCATCGGGCTGGCATTCGCCCGCGCCTTGGCCGCGCAAGGCCATGACCTCGTGCTCGTGGCGCGCGACCAGGCTCGGCTGGAGTCCGTGGCCGCCGAGTTGCGCGGCGCGTACGGCGTCGGCGTCGAAGTACTCCAGGCCGACCTGGCCCGCGACACCGAGAGCGTGGAGAAGCGGCTGCGCCAGACCACGCCCCCGATCGACCTGCTGGTCAACAACGCCGGCTTCGCCCTGCGCAAGCCGTTCCTCGCCAACGACATCGCCGACGAAGAGGCGATGCTCGACGTCCTGGTGCGAGCCGTCCTGCGGCTGACGCACGCGGCCTTGCCGGGCATGATCGAGCGCGGTCACGGCGCGGTGATCAACGTCGGCTCGGTGGCCGGCTGGGTCCCGCGCGGCACGTACAGCGCCGCCAAGGCGTGGGTCACTGCGTTCACCGAGGGGCTCGCAGCCCAGGTGGCCGGTACCGGCGTCCAGGTCATGCTCCTGGCGCCGGGATACACGCGCACCGAGTTCCACGACCGCGCTCGGATGAACATGTCGAGCCTGCCCTCATGGATGTGGCTCGAAGCCGACGCGTTGGTGCAGGGCGCGCTGCGCGACCTGCGCCGCGGCAAAGTGATCTCGGTTCCCGGCGCGGTGTACAAGGTGGCGGCCGCCGCGTTGCCGCGATTGCCCCGGGCCGTGGTGCGCGCGGTTGGGCAGCGTCACCCCGCCGGACGGCAGAGCTACCGCCGCCGACGCTGAGATCTACCCGGGCAACGCGTCGACGACGTCGGCCAGCAACCCGGAATCCACCGGCCCCTCCCAGACCGGCCAGTTGCGTGAACGCGCCGACCTGGCCCAGAAGTCCGTCGGCCCGGTGCCGGGCACATCGGCGCCGGTGTGCACGTAGGCGCACGGGGCGTCCGGCCAGTCCGGCGCCACGGGCAGCTTCTCGGCCCAGAACTCGTGGTCGCGCGGACGGGGTGCGTCCAGCGGCCAGAGCCGGCCCGGCTCGTGCAGCATCGTGTGCGCGGCGTCGGCCATCTCTGCGTCGGCAGACCGGATCAGGTCGAGGTGCGATGGTGAGCCCGGGCGCGGCAGGCTCGCATCGACGAACACGTACCCGCCGACGGCCCGGCCGGCGGCGCGTTGGGTGCGCGCCAAGGCGGGCAGCAGCGGCCCGGCCGTGCCGTGCCCGACCATCACCAACGGTCCGCGCAGCTCGCGCGCGTGCAACGGCCGGGCGACGGCGGCGATCCAGGCGACGGCGTACGGCCGCCCGGTGTCGTCGGAGGCCGGCGCGACGACGTCGCTGCCGGGCAGGTTGACGTTCAAGCGCTCCCAATGATCCGGCGCATCGATCGGGCCGGATACGAGAATGACGGTGCCGGGTCTCATCCCTTCCAGCCTGCCGTACGCTCATGAGCCGTGAACGCCTGGGACGAGCTCCGACACCACATCACCGACAAAGCCGTCGTGCACGAGAAGGTCGTGCTGTCGTCGGGCCGGGAGGCCGACTACTACGTCGACTTGCGGCGCGTCACGCTCGACGGTGCCGCCGCGCCGCTGGTCGGCGAGGTGATGCTCGACCTCACTGCCGATCTGGACGTCGACGCCGTAGGCGGACTGACTCTCGGCGCTGATCCGGTGGCGACCGCGATGCTGCACGCCGCCCATGCCCGCGGCCGGCGACTCGATGCCTTCGTGGTGCGCAAGGACGAGAAGCAGCACGGGATGCGCCGGCGCATCGAGGGCACTGACGTCACTGGTCGGCGGGTGCTGGCGGTGGAGGACACCTCGACGACGGGGGCGAGCGTGCTGACCGCGGTGGATGCGTTGGTCCAGGCGGGCGCGGACGTCGTGGCGGTGGCGGTGATCGTCGATCGCGACACCGGCGCGCGCGAGAACGTCGAGAAGCGGGGGCTGGAGTATCGCGCCGCGTTCGGCAAGAGCGATCTCGGGTTGTAGATCGCTGCGCGCTCAATAGCGCTCCACCAGGTGCTCACGCCCCGGCGGCGGCTCGTAGGGCTCCGGCCAGACGTCGGTGACGTCGACGATCTTGCCGTCGACGAGCCGGAAGAACGTCACGCCGATCATCTGCTCGTCGCCGACGCGGAAGTCGACCCAGGACGCTGCTTCGTCGCCGACAGCGACCAGGCGCTGGACGGTGAGGCGCCACGCGCCGGGATACTCGGCGTTGAACTGGACGTAGGCGGACTTGCCGCGGATGCGTTCTCGGGTCTGCGGGAGGGTGTAGACGACGTCGTCGGCCAGCGTCGTGGCGAAGGTGTCCCAGTCGCGGGCGTCGGCGGCGTTCCAGTATGTGGTGACGATCTCGGCGGTCTTGGCCATGGCGCAGACTGTAGGTGTGGGCTCCGACAGTGTTGAAGCATCAGCCGACGTGGGGGTCGGGCCGTGGCAGGGCGAGTGGCCCGACGACCCACGCTACGATCCGGAGCTGCTCGAGCACGGTGATCGTCGCAACGTCGCCGACGGTTACCGGTACTGGACCAACGAGGCGATCGTCGCCGACCTCGATCAGCGCCGGCACCCGTTTCACGTCGCCATCGAGAACTGGCAGCACGACTTCAACATCGGCTCCGTCGTGCGCACCGCCAACGCCTTCCTCGCCGCCGAAGTGCACATCGTCGGACGCCGCCGCTGGAACCGCCGCGGCGCCATGGTCACCGATCGATACCAACACATTCGGCACCACCCGGATCTCGACGCCTTGACCGCCTGGGCCCATGGAGCCGGCCTCCGCGTCCTCGGCATCGACAACCTGCCCGGTGCGGTGCCGCTGGAGACCTACGACCTGCCGCGCGAGTGTCTGCTGCTGTTCGGGCAAGAGGGCCCGGGGCTCTCCGCCGACGCACGTGAGCACGTCGACGACGTGCTGTCCATCGCTCAATTCGGCTCGACCCGCTCGATCAACGCCGGCGCCGCTGCGGCCATCGCCATGCACGCATGGATCCGCCGGCACGTCTTCGACCAACCGGTGGCGTGTCCGCAGCAGCCGTGAAGATCGTCGTGTGGGCGGGTGCTGGCCTGGGGTTGGCCTGGGGTAGTCGTGGTGATCGTTGTGTGGGCGGGTGTTGGCCTGGGGTTGGTCCGGGGCAGTGGTGGTGATCGTTGTGTGGCGGAATACCGCATGGCGCGGGTCGTGAAGATCGTCGTGCCGGAAAACGCGGCATAGACCGGCGCCGTCCAACACGACGATCTTCACGACCGCCCAACACCGGCGCCGTCCAACACGACGATCTTCACGACCGCCTCCCGCGACCGCATTTCCACGATCCTCCGGCCCGAGTGGGCGTGGAGTACTCGACCAGGCCTCGCCCGGGTGCGTACCGCTGGTGCGTACCGCTGCACGCGGGCATGGTCGATGTGTCAGGGTGAAGGACATGGCTGAGCGAGTAGTGGTGGTCGGCGCGGACGCGGCCGGCATGAGTGCGGCGTCGCAGGCGCTTCGGACGGCGAAGGCGTCCGGGCGCGACCTGGAGGTCGTCGCCGTCGACCGCGGACACTGGACCTCGTACTCCGCCTGTGGCATCCCGTATTGGATCGCCGGCGACGTCGACGGGCCGCACGGCCTCGTGGCCCGCACCCCCGACGAACACCGCGCCAACGGCATCGACGTGCGGATGCTCACCGAGGCCGTCGAGATCGATCTGGACGCGCGGTGGGTGGAGGTGCACGACACCCCGGCCGGGCGTCGGCAGCGGCTGGGTTTCGACCACCTCGTGCTCGCGACGGGCGCCGAGCCGGTCCGTCCCGACCTGCCGGGCAGCGATGCCGACGGCATCTTCGGGGTGCAGACACTCGATGACGGCGCCGCGGTCATCGACCACCTGGCGACGCGCCCGGAGCGGGCCGTCGTCGTCGGTGCCGGATACATCGGGGTCGAGATGGCCGAGGCGATGGCGCGGCGTGGCCTCGCCGTCACCGTCGTCGATCAGGCGCCTGAGCCGATGACCACCCTCGACGCCGATCTCGGGCAGCAGGTGCACGAGGCCATGGAGGGCATGGGCATCGACGTCGTCACCAACGCGAGTGTGGAGGGCTTCGACACCGGTGACGACGGCCGGGTTCGCGCGGTCGTGACCAGCGCGGGGACGTTCACCGCCGACGTCGTCGTCCTGGGTATGGGGGTTCGTCCCGCGACGTCACTGGCCAAGGCCGCTGGCCTGCCGCTCGGCGAGTACGGCGGCATCCGGGTGGACGAACGGCTGCGCGTGCCCGAACACGACGGGGTCTGGTCGGCCGGCGATTGTGTCGAGTCGTACCACCGGATCTTGCGGGACTGGCGGCACGTGCCGCTGGGCACCCACGCCAACAAGCAGGGCCGGGTGCTCGGGACCAATCTCGGCGGGGGTGACGCGGCGTTTCCCGGCATGGTCGGCACCGCCATCAGCAAGGTCTGCGACCTCGAGATCGCGCGCACCGGCCTGGGCGAGGACGAGGCGGCCGACGCGGGTTTCGACGCGGTCGCCGTCACGATCCAGTCGACCACCCGCGCCGGCTATTTCCCGGGTGCGGCGCCCATGACCTTGAAGATGCTGGCCGAGCGGTCCAGCGGGCGCATGCTGGGCGCGCAGATCGTCGGGCGGGAGGGATCGGCCATGCGTATCGACGGGTGTGCGTTGGCGTTGTGGAACGACATGTCCGTCGCCGACCTGGCCATGACGGATCTGTCGTACGCCCCGCCGTTCTCGCCGGTGTGGGACCCGATCCAGATCGCCGCGCGCAAACTCGCCGACACCATGTGACAGCACATCGGATCAGGGGCGGCCGACGATGCGGAGTTTCGCGCCGGTCATGCTTGCGGCCGCCGCTGTGGTTCTCGTCGGTCGTTCGGATCCCGGCCGTCGTGGTGCCGGGGCCGTGCACCTGAGGGTATTCCCCGACGGCGACATCAGGGCAAGGTCATTCGTGGGAGTGACGCCGTCACGAGGCCGACGACGGTAGGTTCATCCCGTGGCTGTCATCCGCACCGAGGAGCTGACCAAACGCTTTCCCGGCGTCACTGCGCTGGACGGGTTGAGCATCGACATCGATCCCGGTGTCATCGGGCTCGTCGGTGCGAACGGCGCGGGCAAGTCGACGCTGATCAAGATCCTGCTCGGAATCGCCCCAGCGACGTCCGGGCGGGCCATGATGCTGGATCTCGACGTCGTCACCGACGGGTCGCGCATCCGCGAGCAGGTCGGGTACATGCCCGAGCACGACTGCCTACCCGCCGACGTGTCGGCGACCGAGTTCGTCGTCCACATGGCCCGCATGTCGGGCCTACCTGCGAACGCCGCGCGTGAACGCACCGCCGACACGCTGCGCCACGTCGGGCTCTACGAAGAGCGCTACCGCCCGATCGGGGGCTACTCGACCGGCATGAAGCAGCGGGTCAAGCTCGCCCAGGCGCTCGTGCACGACCCCCAGATCGTGCTGCTCGACGAACCGACCAACGGCCTCGATCCGGTCGGCCGCGACGAGATGTTGGGGCTGATCCGCAGGATCCGCACCGACTTCGGCATCTCGGTGCTCGTCACGTCGCACCTGCTCGGCGAGCTCGAGCGGATCAGCGACCACGTCGTCGTCATCGACGGCGGCCGGCTGCTGCGATCGTCGTCGACGTCGGAGTTCACCCGGACCAGTCGGACGCTCGTCGTCGAAGTCACCGACCAGGTCGAGGCCGTAGCCGCGGCGCTGACCGATGCCGGAGCGAAGGTCGAGCGCGACCGCAGGCTGCTGGCCGTCGAGCTGTCCGACGACGCCGACTACGACCTCATTCGCTCGACCGTGGCTCGCCTCGGCGTCGGACTGATCCGCCTGGAGCAGCGTCGTCACCACATCGTCGAGGTGTTCGGAACGTGACCAGTGGTTCGGAGAGGAGCACGCCGATGCCGGCGCATCCTGACAGCGCTCCTGCGGGCGTCATCCACGACATCGGGTATCGCCATTACGACGGCGACCGGCTGGGGCGCGCAGCGATCACCCGGGCGCTGTTCTGGCACAGCCTGCGCGGCGCCTACGGACTGGGACGCTCGGCGCGCTCGAAGATCCTGCCGATGTCGCTGTTCGCCATCATGTGCATCCCGGCGTTCATCATCGCCGTCATCGCCAATGTCGGCGCACTCAATCTGAGCGACCTGCCGCTGCCGTACGAGCGGTACGTGATCACCACCCAAGGCGTGCTGACCATCTTCCTGGCCGCTCAGGCGCCGCAGAGTGTGTCGCGCGACCTGCGGTTCAAGACGGTGCCGCTGTACTTCTCCCGGCCGCTGGAGCGAGTCGACTACATCGGCGCCAAGTTCGCCGCGATGTCGGCGGCGATGTTCATCCTGATCGGGGTTCCGCTGCTGATCATGTACATCGGGGCGCTGCTGGCCGAGTTCTCGGTGGTGACCCACAGCCGCGAGGTCGCCGTCGCCCTGCTCGGCGCTGCGGTGTTCGCGATCGTGTTGTCCGGCATCGGTCTGCTCATCGCCTCGATGACGCCCCGGCGCGGGTTCGGCGTCGCGGCCATCATCACGGTCCTCGCCTTGAGCTACGGAGCGGTCACCTCGCTGCAGGGCATCCTGCGCTACGCCCAGAACGACCCGACCGCTGCCGGTTGGCTGGGCCTGTTCTCGCCGGTGACGCTCGTCGACGGGTTCCAGATGTGGGTGTTCGACACGACGTCGTCGGCCGTCGCGCCACCACCTGGAACCGTCGGCGGCATCGGGTTCGTGCTGGTGACCTTCGTCCTGATCGGCGCCTGCTGGGGGCTGCTGAACCTGCGTTACCGGAAGGTCTCGATCTGATGAGCACTCCATCGGGGGGCTCGACCCTCGCCATCGACGCGGTGTCGCGCTGGTTCGCCAACGTGGTGGCCGTCAACGACGTCACCATGTCCATCGGCCCGGGGATCACCGGGCTGCTGGGGCCCAACGGCGCCGGCAAGTCCACGCTGATCAACATGCTGGGCGGGTTCCTCCCGCCGTCGGCCGGTTCGGTCACGCTGAACGGCGCGACCATCTGGAAGAACCCGGATGTCTACCGTGTCATCGGGTTGGTTCCCGAACGCGAGGCCGCCTACGACTTCCTCACTGGCTGGCAGTTCGTGCTGGCCAACGCCGAACTGCACGGCTTGGCCTCGCCAGGCGACGCGGCACGGCGAGCACTCGAGGCCGTGGAGATGGAGTACGCCCAGGAGCGCAAGGTCGGCGACTACTCCAAAGGCATGCGCCAGCGGGTCAAGATGGCCTCGGCGCTGGTCCACGATCCGGGGGTGCTGCTGCTCGACGAACCGTTCAACGGCATGGACCCGCGCCAGCGGCTGCATCTGATGGATCTGCTTCGCCGGATGGGTGCCGAAGGCCGCACCGTGCTGTTCAGCTCGCACATCCTCGAAGAGGTCGAGCAACTCGCCCAGCACATCGAGGTGATGGTCGCCGGCCGGCATGCTGCGTCAGGTGACTTCCGCGAGATCCGCCGCCTCATGACCGACCGGCCGCACCAGTACGTCATTCGCTCCGACGACAACCGCGCGCTCGCGTCGGCACTGATCGCCGACGGGTCCACCGCCGGGGTTCAGATGGACGAGGACGCCGGCGTCCTGCGGGTGCAGGCGGTGGAGTTCCTGCGTTTCACCGAACTGCTGCCTCGAGTCGCCGACGACGCGGGCATCCGCCTCTACGAGGTGTCGCCATCTGACGAGTCCCTCGAGAGCGTCTTCTCCTACCTGGTCGCGAACTAGAAGGACGCACACGATGAACGCAACGGTAGCCAGGCTCACCGGCAAAGCGCTGTTCGGCGGACGACGAGCGCTGCTGCTGCTGACCCTGTCGGTGATCCTGGTGGCGCTGGCGGTCTTGCTGCGCCTGAGCATCGGCGTCGACCACCAGGTGAGCGCGGACTTCCTCGGCGCGGTCGCGCTGGGCACGATGGTGCCGCTGTTCGGGCTGATCGTCGGTACCGGCGTGATCGGCCCCGAGATCGACGACGGGTCCATCATCTACCTGCTGGCCAAGCCGGTGCCGCGGCCGTCCATCGTGTTGAGCAAGCTGGCCGTGGCGGTGGTCGCCACGATCGTGTTCGCCACGGTGCCGACGTTCCTGGCCGGGGTGATCATGTCCGGTCTGTCCAGCGGTGTCGCGCTCGGGTTCGCCGTGGCCGCGCTGGTGGCCTCGCTGGCCTACAGCGCGATCTTCCTGCTGCTGGCCGTGGTCACCCGGCATGCGGTGGTGTACGGGCTGGCCTATGCGCTGATCTGGGAGAGCCTGATCGGCGGCTTCGTGCCGGGCGCCCGGACGCTCAGCGTGCAGCAGTGGGCGCTGTCGGTGGCCGAGCGGATCGCCGAGCCCGGTTTGGTGTCCTCGGACGTACGTCTGGCTGTGGCCGGCGTGCTGTTGGCCGCCGTGACGATCCTGGCCACCTGGTACGCCGGCCAGCGCCTGCGGGTGCTCAAGCTCGCCGGCGAGGAGTGAGGCGGAAGCGCGAGCGCGCGCACTCGTACGGGTGATCGATCTATCTCTCTGGCAAGCATGGATTGTCGGTGGCGACCTCTAGTCTGACGGGTAGTTGGATCTACCTCGAGGAGGACGTCATGGCCCGGAGTCAACCGCCGATCACGACCGAGATTCAGCGCCAGCAGTGGCTTGATCAAGAAGATGCCTGGATGCGCGACACCGTCCGGTCGTTCGGGTGGGCCGTGCAATCGGTCCTGGCCGATGGATGCTGGGGTTCGCCGTCGTGCTCATGTGGCCGTCCGCGCGGTGTTTCTCCGCCGTTCGCGTACACCATCGGGCTGTTCGGGTTCGGGCACCCGGAGCTGCTGATCTACGGCATGCACGACGACAGCGCCGCGGGCGTGCTCAACGAACTCGGTGAACGGGTGCGTCGAGGCCACATGCTGGTGCCCGGCGAGCTGCAGACGTTCGACAATTGGCCGCACCGGATTCACCTGTTCCCGTTTCGCGACGATGGCGACCTGCCGGTGCTGATCTCGGCCCAGCGCTTCTACGAACGTCGGCAGGACGATCCCGTGCCGGCCCTGCAGTGCGTCTGGGACGACCGATGGGGCCGATTCCCGTGGGAACCGGGCTACGATCCGCCGCCGGGCTTGCAGCCGTTGCCGCAGTCCTTCGGCCGGGCTTGATCAGCGCGACCACTGAAACAGCACGTCTCCGGCTTTGATCGGGCCGGGTTCGTGCCGTACGGTCAGTGCCTCGGTGCTGGCGTCCAGCGCGATCACCGGCACGATCGGGGAACGTCCGCCGGTTTCGACGGTTGCCGGGTCCCAGCTGACGATCACCGCGCCAGCGGCGACCTCGTCGCCTTCGGCCGCGTGCAGCTGGAACCCGTCGCCGTTGAGCTGGACGGTGTCGATGCCCAGGTGCGTCAAGATCCCCGCGCCGTCCGACGTGCGGATGATGAACGCGTGCGGATGCAGCTTGACCAGCGTGCCGGTCACCGGCGCCAGCGCCTGGGTGTTCGCGCTGCGCTCGGGGTCTATCGCCGCTCCTGGCCCCACCAGAGCCGCGCTGAACACCGGGTCCGGCACGTCGGCCAGGTCGATCACCTGGCCTGCCGTCGGAGCGATGACGTCGAGCACCGGTGTGGGCGCCTCCGAGCCGGTTGTCACATCAGGTCCTCGATGTCGGTGGCGATGGTGTCGGCTTCCGGGCCTACGACGACCTGGACGACGCTGCCGGAGGTGATCACCCCGAAGGCACCGGCGGCCTTGAGTGCCTTCTCGTCCACCAGAGACGAGTTGTGCACCTCGGTGCGCAGGCGGGTCGCGCAGGGCTCGATCTCGACGATGTTGTCGGTCCCACCCAGAGCCGCCAGGATCTGCTCGGCCTTGTCCATGTGTCCTCCCTGTGGTCGCTGTGGTCGCGGTGGTTTGCCCGGTCGACGACCGGTCGAGTTACTCGGGCGCGGTGTCGGTCTGGGTGACCTTGGACAGCCCGCGCGGAGCGTCCGGGTTCAAGCCGAGTCGACGGGCCAGGGCCTCCACGGTCAGCTGGGCGGGCACGACCAGGGCCAGCGGCGAGACCAGTTCGGGCAGATCCGGGCCGGCCACGGCGACATCCACGGCGGCGGCGAACGTACTGTCGCCACCGATACCCACTGTCGCCGCAGCGCCCCGTCGGCGCAGGTCGTGGGCCAGCTCGGTGAGCCCCGCCACCATCGGACCATCGGCGGCCGAGACCAGCAAGGCCACGTGCTCGTCGTCCACCACCGCGATCGGTCCGTGCCGCAGGTCGGCGTAGGACAGGCCGCGTACCGGCCGCAGGCAGGTCTCTTCCAGCTTCAACGCCGCTTCCAGCGCAGTGCCGAAGGTGATGCCGCGGCCGCTGACGAGCACGTCCGGAGTCGAGGCCAGCCGTTCGGCGGCCTCATCGACACCGGCACGTCCGTCGATGAGGCGCTGCACCTCGCCCGGCACCCGGTCGAGGTCGGCATCGAGCGAGCCGGGCTTCGGTGACAAGGCGTCAGCGAGCACCGCCATGGCCGCCAGCTGCGCCGTGTACGACTTCGTGGCCGGAACCGCGAGCTCGCGACCGGCCTGGGTGATCATGGCGAGGTCGGCTGCCTGCGCGAGGGCGCTGTCGCCGTCGTTGGTGACGGCGATCGTCCGGGCCCCGTGCTCGCTCGCCCACTGTTGGGCCTCGATGATCTCGCCGGTCTCGCCCGATTGCGACACTGAGACCACGACGGCATCGGACAGGTCGAGGTCGGCGTGGTAGTGGGTGGCGACGCTCGGCGCCGAGAGCCCACCCCGCAACCCGGCGTGCACCTCCACCAGGTAGCGCCCGTAGACGGCGGCGTTGTCCGACGAGCCGCGGGCGACGAACAGCACCGCGCGGCGCTGGTCGGCCAGCGAACGTAGGTCGGAGCGCAACGGCCGAAGCGATTCGATCGTGCGGGCGAGGGCGTCGGGCTGTTCGGCGATCTCGCGAGCCATCGTCGTTTCGGTCACGTAGTACTCCTGATGGGCTTGGTGTTGGGCGTGGTGTTGGGATTGATGTCGGTGTTCTGGGTGGTCGTCCGCCTGCGGGGGACGACCGGCGCGTTCGGCCTGGAGACCGGTACCCACAGGGTGTACCGGTCCGAACGATAGGCCGACTGTGCGTATTCGATGGCCTGGTCGCCGGTGAAGGCCCGGCGCGTGATGCGCAGCACGGGTTTGCCCGGCTTGATGGTCAGCAGTTCGGCCTCCTCGTCGTCGGCTTCGCCGGCGTCGATGGTGTCCTCGCCCCAGTCGGGCGTCAGGCCTCGTTCGCCGAGCTCCACATACACGCTAGACGGCACGCCGTGCTCCAGGAACGCGGGCAGCCGGTCCGACGGCAACCACGTGTGCTCCACGGCCATCGGTGCGTCATCGGCGAAGCGCAGTCGGTACAGGTGGATCACGGTGTCACCGACGGCGATGTCCAAGGCTGCGGCGATGTCCGGCGGGGCCGGGGCGGTCTCGGCGGTGAGCACTTTCACCGAGGCCGTCATCCCGCGGCGGACCATCTCTTCGGTGAACGAAGCCAGGCGTACCTGCAGATCGACCTTGGGTGGGGCGACGAAGGTGCCGCGACCCTGGATCCGTTCCAGCAGGCCTTCCACGACCAACGCGTCGACCGCCTGCCGTACCGTCATCCGCGAGACGCCGAAGCGCTCGCACAGCATCCGCTCCGACGGCACCGGGTCGCCGGCGCTGAGCTCACCGGTCACCAGGGCGCGGAGGTAGTCGCGCACCTGGAGGTGCTTGAGGGTCGTTCGGCGAACAGGCAGCACGAAGCTCACACGGGTCGGGGCCGGGGCGGCCGGGGATCGCTTGTCGCTCACCACTTGACAACAGCGGTGTGCGGCAACATTGTATGGCCAACTGGTCAAGACATCTAGACCAGTGCCGATCTATCTGCTGAAAGAGGCCCCCGTGAGCGTGGTCGACGGCCCCGTGCCCAAGCACCGACAGCTCCGCGACATCCTGCTCGCGCTGATCGAGGGCGAGCTGGTCCCGGACTCGCCGGTCCCGTCCGAGCGCGAGCTCGTGGAGCGGTTCAACGTCAGCCGGGCCACGGTGCGTGAGGCGATCGGCCGGCTGGTGTCCGAAGGTCGGCTCTATCGGGTGCGCGGCAAGGGGACCTTCGTGGCGGCAGCGAGCATCGAATCCCAGATGCATCTGTCGTCGTTCACCGAGGACATGCGCCGCCGGGGGCACAAGCCGTCGACGGTCGTGCTCGGTGCCGACGAGACCGCCGCCCCGCCGCCGGCCCGCGCGGCTCTGGGCCTCGACGTCACCGATCGCGCGTTCCGGATCGAACGGCTGCGCTCGGCCGACGGCGCGCCGATGGCCCACGAGGTCTCCTGGCTACCGGCCGCGCCGCTGCCGGGATTGCTCGAACGTGACCTGACCAGCTCGGTCTACTCGATTCTGGCCCACGACTACGGGCGTGTTCTCGACTCGGCGGCGCAGACGGTGTGGGCCGAGGGGGCCGACCCGTTACGCGCCCGGCTCCTGCGGGTACCGCCAGCAGCACCGCTGCTGGTGTTTCGCAAGACGTCGTTCGCCGCGGGACGCCCGATGGAGCACGTCACGTCGTGGTATCGGGCGGATCGATATCAAGTGCACATGACCCTGGAACGCACATTGCACACCGGACCGGCCAGTCCTGGCTCGGCACGAATGTGAGGAGAATCGATGAGCGCCGCTAGTACGACGGCAACGACGGAGAAGAAGGGGTTCCCAGGGCTAGCCGTGCTGCAGCGGATCGGGCGCAGCCTGATGCTGCCGATCGCGGTTCTCCCGGCTGCCGCGCTGCTGTTGCGCCTGGGCTCCAACGACATGCTGGGCGGCGAGCCCGGTACGGTACCCGAGGGGCTGCCGGCCGGTCTGGCCCAGTACGAGGCGCTGCGCTGGTTGCAGCCGGTAGCCGAGGTCATCGGTGCGGCCGGTGGGGCGATATTCGACCACCTCCCGCTCCTGTTCGCCCTGGGTGTGGCCATCGGGTTCGCCCGGAAGGCCGACGGTTCGACCGCGCTGGCCGGGGTGGTCGGCTACCTGGTCTTCAGCGGGGTCACCGAGGTGATGTCGCCGCACATCCTGGGTGAACCGGCCGAAGGCGCCGAGCAGGAGCTGATCAACTTCGGCGTTCTCGGCGGCATCGTCATCGGCCTGACGGCGGCGATGCTGTGGCAGCGGTTCTATCGCATCAAGCTTCCGCCGTACCTCGCGTTCTTCGGCGGACGCCGCTTCGTGCCGATCATCACCGCCGTTGCTGCGGTGTTCATCGCCGTGTTGATGAGCTTCGTGTACAAGCCGTTCGACTGGGCGCTGTCGAACTTCGGCGAGTGGGTCACCGAGAACGACGTGGTCGGCGGCGGGCTCTACGGATTCACCAACCGGCTGCTCATCCCGATGGGGCTGCACCACATCCTCAACGCCTTCCCGTGGTTCCAGCTGGGCGAGTTCCAGGCGGCCGGGGGCGAGGTCGTCGTCGGAGACATCCAGCGCTTCCTGCAAGGCGACCCCACGGCGGGAACGTTCATGACCGGCTTCTTCCCGATCATGATGTTCGCGCTGCCGGCTGCGGCGCTGGCCATCTGGCAGACCGCGCGCCCGGCGCAGAAGAAGGTCGTCGGCGGCATCATGCTTTCGGCCGCGGTGACGTCGTTCGTCACCGGGGTCACCGAGCCGCTGGAGTTCTCGTTCCTGTTCGTCGCCTTCCCGCTGTACTTCATCCACGCGGTGCTCACCGGGTCGGCGCTGGCCTTGACCAACGCCCTCGGCTTGCGCGACGGCTTCGGGTTCTCCGCCGGCTTCATCGACTGGGCGTTGAACTTCCGGATCGCCGAGGGGCCGTTGTGGCTCATCGTCATCGGTCTCGGGTACGCCGTCGTGTACTACTTCCTGTTCAGATGGGTCATCACCAAGTGGAACCTGCGCACGCCCGGGCGGGAAGAGGACGTCGAGGAAGTGCGCGCCTCGCTCGGTGAGGAGGCCGCCGAGATCGTGCAGGAGGAGCGCGCGAAGAGCTCGGCCGAACGCGGCGGGACGTCGGCGGGCTCATGATCAACGGTATAGGTGTGAGCCCGGGACGGGCGGTGGCGCCGCTGGTTCACATGCCTGAGCCGGTCACGGAGCCCCCGCCCGACGCCGAGCTGCCGGCTGACGCGGACCGTGAGCACGAGTCCGCGCGCATCGCGACGGCGACCGAGCAGGTCCGGCAGGACCTCGACGCCAAAGCCGCGCGGGCGCACGGCGACGGGCAGGCGGTCCTCGAGGCCACGGCGCTGATGGCCGCCGACCCGACGTTGCTGGCCGCGGCGCAGAAGCGGGTCGCCGCGGGGACGGCCGCGACCCGCGCGGTGTGGGAAGCAGCCGAAGAAGTCGCGGCCATGCTCGAGTCGCTCGGCGGCTACATGGCCGAGCGAGTCCGCGACGTCGCTGATGTCCGAGACCGCATCATCGCGCAGCTCAGCGGCCTGCCCGCGCCGGGCGTGCCAGTGAGATCCGAATCGTTCGTCCTGGCCGCCCGCGACCTCGCGCCCGCCGACACCGCGACGTTGGACCCGGCGACGTGCGTGGCCCTGGTCACCGCCGAAGGCGGGCCGACCTCGCACACGGCGATCCTGGCCCGATCGCTGGGTCTGCCGGCGGTGGTCGCCGCGTCCGGCGTGCTCGACATCGCCGAGTCCACGGTCGTTCTCGTCGACGGCGCCGCCGGTACCGTCGAGCCGGACCCGCCCGAGCAGAAAGTCCGTCAGGTCCAGGCGGCGCGGCAGCGGCAGCGGCACTTCGACGGAACCGGCCGGACCAGCGACGGGCACCGGGTGCAGCTGCTCGCCAACGTCGGCGACCCGGCCGGCGCTGTCGCCGCAGCTGAAGCCGGGGCCGAGGGCATCGGGCTGTTCCGGACCGAGTTCTGCTTCCTGGGCCGCACCACCGAGCCGGACGTCGACCACCAGGCCGAGCAGTATGCCGCGGTCCTCGAGCCGTTCGCGGGACGCAAAGTGGTGGTCCGCACCTTGGACGCCGGGGCGGACAAGCCGCTGCCGTTCCTCACCGACACCTCCGAGGCCAACCCCGCGCTCGGCGTGCGCGGTTACCGGACCGTCGTGGCGCATCCGGAGGTCTTGGAACACCAGCTCGAAGCGATCGCCGTGGCCGCAGGGCGCAGCTCTGCCGACGTGTGGGTGATGGCTCCGATGGTGGCCACGCCCGACGAAGCCGAGTCGTTCGCCGCCGCGGTGGGCCGCCACGGCTTGGACACGCCCGGGATCATGGTGGAGGTGCCGGCCGCCGCCCTGCGGGCGGAGTTGCTCATGCGGCACGTGTCGTTCGTCAGCATCGGCACCAACGACCTGACGCAGTACACGATGGCCGCGGATCGGCTGCACGGTGAGCTGGCCGAGCTGAACGACCCCTGGCAACCCGCGGCGCTCCAGCTCGTCGGCCGCACCGCCGAGGCGGGCGAGCGGCACGACCGGCCGGTGGGCGTGTGCGGGGAAGCTGCCGCCGACCCGGCGCTCGCGGTGGTCCTGGTGGGTCTCGGGGTCACCAGCCTGTCCATGACTGCGCGGGCGATTCCGGACGTGGCCGAGGTGCTGCTGTCGGTGTCTCGGGAGGAGTGCGGGCGGCTCGCCGAGGTAGCGCTGGAGGCCGCGGACGCGCGAGCGGCGCGCGCCGAGGTGCGCTCACAGCTGCCGGTCCTGGAGGAGCTCGGCCTGTGAGTCACTCGTCGAGGTCGCGCTCCAGCAGCTCGACGAGAGCGTCGAGGGCCTCGTCCGCGTGCTCGCCTTCAGCCGAGAGGATGACTTCGTCACCCTGTTCGACGCCGAGGGTCATGATCGACAGGATGCTGGACGCGTCGACGGGGTCGCCGTCGGGCTTACGGATACTCACCGCCGTGGGCTGCTCGGCGGCGGCTTTGACGAACACGGCGGCAGGCCGGGCATGGAGTCCGGCCTTGCTCGCGACGACAGTGCGGCGCTCTGGCACAGGGTGCCCCCAGGGGAAGAGTGGTGATCTTGAGTCTAGGCTATCGCTTGCCGCGTCATCAATCGACGGCTGTAGCAGTTCCAGGGTCTCCAGTGTCCCGCATTCGCATGCGCGCGCCGTCGCGGTGATACTGGTGAGTGACACGACCGTTCCCCGCCGACGTGGGACGCGATCCAGAACAGTCGGCCTGCTGCCGTAGAACGAAACGGAGCTTTCATGCCCATCGCCAATCCCGAGGTTTACGCCGAGATGATCGCCCGGGCCAAGGCAGGCTCGTTCGCGTATCCCGCCATCAACGTCACGTCGTCGCAGACCCTCAACGCGGCATTGCGCGGCTTCGCCGACGCCGAGAGCGACGGCATCATCCAGATCTCCACCGGCGGTGCGGAGTACCTCTCCGGTCCCACAGTCAAAGACCGGGTGCGCGGGGCCATCGCCTTCGCCGCGTTCGCGCACGAAGTGGCCAAGAGCTACGACGTGCAGATCGCGCTGCACACCGACCACGCTCCCGTCGATGCCGTCGAAAAGTGGGTGAAGCCACTGCTCGCGGCGTCCACCGAGCGGGTCAAGGCGGGTGAGAATCCACTGTTCGGCTCGCACATGTGGGACGGCTCCGCGGTGCCGCTCGATGAGAACCTGAAGCTCGCGCGTGAGCTGCTCGCGCTGTCCGCCGAGGCCAAGACGCTCCTCGAGATCGAGGTCGGCGTCGTCGGCGGCGAAGAGGACGGCGTGGCCCACGAGATCAACGAGAAGCTCTACACGACGGTCGAGGACGGCCTGGCCACCGCCGAGGCGCTGGGCACGGGCGAGCACGGCACCTACCTGACCGCGCTGACCTTCGGCAACGTGCACGGGGTGTACAAGCCGGGCAACGTCAAGCTGCGCCCGGAGATCCTGCGTGACATTCAGCAGGCGGTCGGTGAGCGAGTCGGCCAGGACAAGCCGTTCAACCTGGTCTTCCACGGCGGTAGCGGTTCCAGCGAGGAGGAGATCTCCGCCGCGGTCGACTACGGCGTGGTCAAGATGAACATCGACACCGACACCCAGTACGCCTTCACCCGTCCGGTCGTCGACCACATGTTCAAGAACTATGACGGCGTGCTGAAGATCGACGGCGAGGTCGGCAACAAGAAGACCTACGACCCGCGCACCTGGGGCAAGCTGGCCGAGGCCGGCCTGTCGCAGCGGGTCGTCGAGGCGGCGCAGCAGCTGCGCTCGGCCGGAAAGCGGATGTCGTGACCGTAGGTCAGAACCTACTCGGCGAGCCACCGGAGACGCGGCTGCCCGACGATCCGGAACCGCATGAGGCGCTGGCGGCGGGGGTCGATCCGGCCACCGTCGCCGCGTCTCACCCCGAGTCGTCACTGGCCTGGGCCGAGCTCGCGGACCGGGCGTTTGCTGCCGGCGACGCCGTCACGTCGTACGCCTACGCCCGTACCGGTTACCATCGCGGCCTCGACCAGCTTCGGCGGGCGGGCTGGAAGGGGCATGGCCCGGTGCCGTGGGAACACGAACCGAACCGTGGCTTCCTTCGGGCCTTGTTCGCGTTGGGGCGGGCAGCTGAGGCCATCGGCGAGTCCGACGAGGCCACCCGGTGTGCGCAGTTCCTGCGTGATTCCAGCCCGACGGCGGCCACCGAGCTGAGCTGACCTCGCCGCCGGCCCATCAGGTAGCCTCTGCAGCGGCCGCAGTTCGCTCACCACCCGCTCACCATCCGTTCACTAGGGGTGTCTCACCATGCCCGCGATCGTCTTGGTCGGAGCCCAATGGGGCGACGAAGGCAAAGGCAAAGCCACCGATCTCATCGGCGGCCACCTCGACTACGTCGTGAAGTTCAACGGCGGCAACAACGCCGGGCACACGGTCGTCATCGGTGACGAGACCTACGCCCTGCACCTGCTGCCGTCCGGCATCCTCACCCCCGGGGTGACGCCGGTCGTGGGTAACGGTGTCGTCATCGATCTCGGTGTCCTGTTCGACGAGCTGGAGGCGCTCGACGCTCGCGGCGTCGACGTGTCGTCGCTGGTCATCAGTGCGAATGCGCACTTGATCCCGTCGTACAACCGCGTACTCGACAAGGTCACCGAGCGTTTCCTCGGCAAGCGCAAGATCGGCACCACCGGCCGGGGCATCGGCCCGACCTACGCGGACAAGATGGCCCGGGTGGGCCTTCGGGTGCAGGACCTGTTCGACGAGAAGATCCTGCGGCAGAAGGTCGAAGGCGCACTGGACCAGAAGAACCAGCTGTTGGTCAAGGTCTACAACCGTCGCGCGGTGAGCGTGGACGAGGTCGTGGACGAGCTGATGAGCTATGCCGACCGGCTGCGCCCCATGGTCACCGACACCGGGCTGCTGCTGGCCAAGGCGCTCGACGCCGGCGAGACCGTCCTTCTCGAAGCCGGCCAGGCCACCTTGTTGGATGTCGACCACGGCACCTACCCGTTCGTGACCTCGTCGAATGCGACCTCCGGCGGAGCGTGCACGGGGTCGGCCATCCCGCCGACGCGCATCGACAGCGTGATCACCGTCATGAAGGCCTACACGACCCGCGTCGGCGAAGGGCCGTTCCCCACCGAGTTGCACGGCGAGGAAGGCGATCGGCTGCGCAAGGCCGGTGGCGAGTTCGGGACGACGACCGGGCGGCCGCGCCGGTGCGGCTGGCTCGACACCGTCATCGGCCGCTATGCGGTGCGGGTCAACGGGACCACCGATTTTGTGCTGACCAAGCTCGACGTCCTCACCGGCTACGACCCGGTACCGGTCTGCGTGGGCTATGAGATCGACGGCGTCCGCCACGACGAGATGCCGCTGACCCAGACCGAGTTCCACCACGCGGTGCCGATCTTCGAGTACCTCGAGGGCTGGCATGAGGACATCACCGAGGCCCGCACGCTCAGCGACCTGCCCGCAGCCGCGCGGCGCTACGTCGAGACCGTCGAGCAGATGTGCGGGGCGCCGATCTCGGCGGTGGGCGTCGGCCCGGGCCGCGACCAGATCGTGGCGGTGCGCGACCTCATCCGGTGACCGGCCGTGCCGACAGGCTCGGTCACATCGCCGTGGACCGGCCCATGACCAGCGCGCGTGGCGGACGTTTCAACACCTCGAACCCGAGGCGGGTGTAGAAGCCCACGGCGCGCTCGTTCGCCGCGCCGACACCGAGATGCACGCCGGGAGCACCGGCCTCGCGCAACGCCGCCAGCAGCCGCTGCATCAGGGCCCGCCCGAGGCCACGGCCCTGCGCCGGTGGCAACAGGTCGATGTGTAGGTGCGCCGGGTAGTCGGCCACCACGTCGTCGTCTGCGCGGCCGGGCCGGTGGATGTGATTCACCAGCGACGCGTCGGCGGAGTCGGACGGGAACGCGTCGAGCGGGTAGCGCCGGCGCAGTGGCGGCCACCAGTGCTGCTCACACGCCGCCTCGAAGGCGCGGGTGTCGCGTGCGCCGAGGATGTAGCCCAGGACCTGGCCGGACTCCTCGATGACGAACGCCAACTCCGGTTCGAAGCGCAGGTACGGCCCCACGAACAATTCGCCGATCAGGCGGGGATCGGTGTAGCGATGGGTGGCGTCCTCGCCGCTGTCCCCGGTGCGCAAGCAGATGTCGTAGAGCGCGTCGTCATCGCCGGGCCGATACGGGCGGATGAGTGAAGTCGGGGCGCTGCGGGTCACGGACGGCCATGCTACGCAATCGGCCGGGCTGCCATGATGACCCGATGGTCGCCATCACTGCCGTCACGCTGGACAACGCCTGGGTACGCCTCGAGCCGCTCACCGAGGCGCACACGCCGGAGCTGGATGCCGCCGTATCCGACCCCGACGAGTTGTTCCGGTGGCTGACCACGTGGACTCCAGGCCCGGCCGGACTGGCCGACGCGGTGGCGCAGATCGTGCAACGCGGCCGCACCGGGCAGGTCGTGCCGTGGGCGATCCGGCGACGCGCCGACGGCCGGATCGTCGGCTCCACGTCCTTCCTCGACATCGACGAAACCAACCTGCGGGTCGAGCTGGGCTCGACCTGGATCGGTCCGGCCTGGTGGCGGACCGAGGTCAACACCGCGACCAAGCTGCTCGTGCTCGGCCACGCCTTCGACACGCTCGGCCTCGAACGGGTGGCGCTGAAGACCGACCACCTCAACACCCGCTCCCAGCGGGCGATCGAGCGCTTGGGCGCCGTGCGTGAGGGCGCCTTGCGCCACCACATCCGGCGGCCAGACGGAAGCTGGCGCGACACCGTCTACTACTCGATCCTCGCCGGCGAGTGGCCGCCGGTCCGCGACCGCCTGACCGCGGCGCTGACCGCGGACCGAGCCGTCAGCTGACCAGCCGCGCGCGCAGCGCGTCGGTGTCGGCGGCGGTCCAGCCGTGCTGGCGCAGCCAGGTGAGTGCGCCGCCGAAATCGGCGTCGACGTGGCGCAGGAAGGTGTGCATGTCCTGCGCGTTCGGGCGCTGACTGGAGGCGGGCCGGTCGTCGAGGTCGGGAGCGTAGGTGGGCGAGGCCTTGAGCCGGCCGATGATCTGCTCGATGCGCTCGCCGCTCTGGGCGTAGTCGTCGACGATCGCGTCGCGCTCGACGCCCGCGACGGACAGAGCCAACGCACAGACCACGCCGGTACGGTCTTTGCCCGCGGCACAGTGGGCGATGGTGGCTCCGGCGCCGTAGGCCATGGTGCGCAGCGCGGCGACCACGTTGGCGGGTCGATGACGCAGATAGTTGGTGTAGTAGACGCCCGCGGACTCCCAGATCTTGACGCCGTCCTCGGTGTTCCACGGCAACAGCGGGTCGGCCTGCACATCGGTTCGTTCGCCGACTTCCGGATACAGCGACAGATGGTGGACCGTCACCGAGGGCTCGTGCGTGAGCGGGCCTGGCCCTTCGGAGACGACCTCGACGGTGGTGCGCAGGTCGACGACGTCGGTGACGCCGAGGGCGCCGGTCAGCCGGTCGACGTCGTGAGCGGTCAAACTCTGCAGGTTGTCCGAGCGCAGAACCCGCCCGAACCGGGTCGTGCCGCCGTCGGTCGTGGGCAGGCCACCGAGGTCGCGGACGTTGACGGCACCGATGAGGTCGATCCAACGCTGTGTCATCGTCCTCACCATAATCAGTCCCACCGACAGCCCCCGACCGCCTTCGGCGCGCCGCGATGCCCGATAGGCTCGGCGGCCGTGAAGGTACTCGTCATCGGTTCCGGCGCCCGCGAGCATGCGCTCGTTCGCTGCTTGCTGCGCGATCCCGAGGTCGCCGAGGTGCATGCCGCGCCGGGCAACGCCGGTATCGCCGCTGAGGTCCCCGTCCACCCCGTCAAGGTCGACCGGGACGAGGCGGTCGCCGATCTCGCCGCCCGCCTCGATGCCGATCTCGTGGTCATCGGACCGGAGGCGCCGCTGGTGGCCGGCGCGTCCGACGCCGTCCGCGCGCGGGGCATCGCCTGCTTCGGCCCTTCGGCGCGGGCCGCCCGGCTCGAAGGTTCCAAGGCCTTCGCCAAGGAGGTCATGGCCGCGGCCGGTGTGCCGACGGCGATGGCGGTGGTCTGCGACACGCCCGCGGAGGTGGCGGATGCACTGGACCGGTTCGGTGCGCCGTTCGTGGTCAAGGACGACGGCCTGGCCGCTGGCAAGGGCGTCGTGGTCACCGAGGACCGCGCGATCGCGGTGCAGCATGCCGAGGCGTGCGGCCGGGTCGTCATCGAGGAGTTCCTCGACGGTCCCGAGGTCTCGTTGTTCTGCGTCACCGACGGCATGGCCGCCGTCCCGCTGGCCCCCGCCCAGGACTACAAGCGCGCCTACGACGACGATCAGGGCCCGAACACCGGCGGCATGGGCGCCTACAGCCCGTTGCCCTGGCTGCCCGACGGCTTCGTCGACGACGTGATGGACCGGGTGATCCAGCCCACCGTGGCCGAGATGCACCGCCGCGGCACACCGTTCGCCGGCCTGCTCTACGCCGGGCTGGCCCTGACGTCGCGGGGCATCCGGGTCGTGGAATTCAACGCCCGATTCGGCGATCCCGAGACCCAAGCCGTCCTGGCCCGGCTCCGCTCGGGGCTCGGCGGGCTGCTGCGGGCAGCAGCCACCGGCACCCTCGCCCAACACCCGCGACCCATCTGGCACGACGGCGCGGCCGTCACCGTGGTGATCGCCGCGCACGGATATCCGCAGGCGACTCGTCTCGGCGACCAGATCGGCGGCCTCGACAAGGCCGCCGCCGTCGAAGGCGTCGAGGTTCTGCACGCCGGCACCCGCATCGACAGCGACGGCGTGCTGGTCTCGAGCGGGGGCCGGGTGCTCTCGGTCACCGGGGTCGGCCGCGATCAGCGCGACGCTCGCTCTCGCGCCTACGAGGCAGTCGGCCACATCCAGCTCGACGGCAGCCACCACCGACGCGACATCGCGGTGCCACGATGACGGATCCGGCCAGCTGCGGACGTCCGGCGCGCTATGTCGCCGATCTGCCGCAGCCTCCGCGCATGCTGGTCATGGGCGTGGTGAACGTGACCCCGGACTCCTTCTCCGACGGCGGTTCTTGGTTCGAGACCTCCGACGCGATCGCCCACGGGCTGCAACTCGTGGCCGAGGGCGCCGACCTGGTCGACGTGGGCGGCGAGTCCACCCGGCCAGGCGCGCAGCGGCCCTCGGTCGACGAGGAGCTCCGCCGGGTCATCCCGGTCGTGCGTGAACTGGCCGCCGCGGGCGCCGTCGTCTCGATCGACACGATGCGCGCCACCGTCGCCGAGCAGGCTCTGGCGGCCGGAGCGCGCCTGGTCAACGACGTGTCCGGCGGCTTGGCCGACCCGAACATGCTCGACGTCGTGGCCGCGGCGGAGGTCCCGATCGTGCTGATGCACTGGCGTGGTCACTCCGACCGGATGCAGGAGCTGACCAGGTACGACGACGTCGTGACCGACGTCATCGCCGAGCTGCGGCCCCGGATCGACGCCGCCGTCGCGGCGGGCGTGCGGCCGGACCGGATCGCGATCGATCCCGGTCTCGGCTTCGCCAAGACGTGGGACCACAACTGGACCTTGCTGGGCCGGATGCGCGAGATTGTGGCGATGGATTTCCCGGTCCTGCTCGCGGCGTCGAGAAAGACCTTCCTCGGCGTCCTGCTGTCGGACCCGCGCACGGGCGAACGGCGCCCGCCGGCGGGGCGCGACGCGGCCACCGACGCGTTGACGGTACCGGCGGCGCTGGATCGGGCCTGGTGTGTCCGGGTGCACACGGTCCCGGCCACGCTCGACGCCGTGCATGTCGCCGCGCGTCTGGGCGAGGAATACCAGAAGGCGGGCCGATGATCGTGGCGAAGACCACCGACCCGGGGGAAGCCACATCGACGGTGCTGGGACTAGGGTCGTGGCGTGCCCGACCGTATAGAGCTGCGTGGTCTGACCGCGCGTGGACATCATGGCTGGTTCCCGCACGAGCGGGACAACGGCCAGACGTTCATTGTCGACGTCTCTCTCGGCGTCGACACTCGTGCGGCGGCCGAGAGCGACGACCTGACCGAAACGGTTGACTATGGCAGTCTGGCCGAACGGGTGGTCGATCTCGTCTCGGGGGAGCCGGTCCGCCTGGTCGAGACTCTCGCCCAGCGCGTAGCAGACCTCTGCCTGGATGAACCCAGAGTCGAGGATGTCGAAGTGACCGTGCACAAGCCGGAGGCGCCAGTGCCGGTGCCGTTCGGTGATGTGACCGTGACGATTCGAAGGGCTCGAACGTGACCAATGTGCCAAACCCCAACGTCGTCGACGCCGACACGCTGACCGGCGATCTGCGTCCGTTACGCCGGACGGCGTTCGCCCTCGGCAGCAACGTCGGCGACCGACTGGACTATCTGCAAGCCGCTGTCGACACACTGACCGACTCCTCCGAGATCGTCCCGGTCGCCGTGTCGCCGGTGTACGAGTCGCAACCCGTTGGCGGCCCGGAGGACCAGCCGAACTTCTACAACGCCGTGCTGGTCGTCGACACCACCCTGTCACCGCGTTCGCTGATGGAACGTGCCCAGTCCACCGAGAGCGCGTACGGCCGCACCCGCGAGGTGCCCAACGGCCCGCGCACGCTGGACATCGACGTCCTGGCCGTCGGCGACGTCACCGCCGACGACGAAGACCTGACCGTCCCGCATCCGCGGCTGGCCGAGCGGGCGTTCGTGCTCATTCCGTGGGCCGACGTCGATCCCGACTTTCACGTGCCCGGCCTGGGCCGGGTGATCGACCTGAGCTCTGGCGTCGACGCCACCGGGGTGCGCCGCCTGGAGGAGCGGCTGGAGTTCCCGAGCTGACTCCGGCTCCGTCGTCCCGTGCAGAAGACCAAGGTCAGCACCCTGGTGTGGACCGCACTCATCGCCACCCCGATCGGCTGGTCGCTCAGCCAGATCATCGACGTGTGGTCCGGAGCGTTGCCGCCCATTCCCTGGGTGCTGCCGTTCCTGTTGCTGTTCCTGTCCATCGGTGCGTTCGCCGGGGCGCGCGCCGTGCGGCAGTGGATCGAAGAACGCCGCTACTACCGGTGCATCGATCCACTGCGGGTGGCTCGGGCGGTGGCCCTGGCCAAGGCCATGGCGTATTTCGGCGCGGTGGCCACGGGCCTCTACGCCGGCCTGGGCGCCCTGGCGCTCACGATGCTGCAATCGCCGATGGGCCGCGAACGCGCGATCCTGGCGGCCGGGGTGGTCGTGTGCGCGGTGGCGATGACGACCGCGGCGATCCGGCTGGAACGTGCGTGTGTCGTCCCACCCGATGACACCGACGAGAACGGTGTGAACGGCGCGAAAGGCTAGCCGCGGCTGATCAGGACCGCGCCCGTTCGTAGGCGTGGCAGGCGGCGAGGACGGTGGCGTCGGCGTGGCGCGGACCCACGACCTGCAGACCGATCGGCAGCCCGTCTGAGGTGAAGCCGCACGGCACGCTCGCCGCTGGTTGCTGGGTGAGGTTGAACGGGTAGCTGAACGGCGTCCACCCGGTCCACTCCCGGTGCGACGAACCGGGCGGGACGTCATGTCCTGCCTCGAAGGCCGGTATCGGCAGGGCCGGCGTCACCAGCAGGTCGAAACGCTGATGGAACAGGCCCATCCGTCGGCCCAGCTCGACTCGGACAGCGGTGGCATCCAGGTAGTCCGACGCGGTGAGGTCGCGGCCACGAGCGACGCCGGCGGCCAGGCCGGGATCGATCTTCTCGACGGCGGACTCGCCGAAGGCCGACACGACCTTGGCGGCGCCGCTGAACCACAGCGCCTCGTAGGCCTCCACCGGGTCGGTGAATCCCGGGTCCACCTGCTCGACCTCGGCGCCCAGGCGCACCAGGACGTCCACCGCACGCCGCACGGCGTCGGCGACTTCGGGGTCGACGTCGACGTAGCCGAGGTCGGGGCTGTAGGCGATGCGCAGGCCTTCGATCGGCGTCTCGATCGCGGTGCGGAACTCCACGGTGGTCGGCGGCAGCGCCGACCAGTCCCGCGGATCCGGCAGCGCGAGCACGTCCAACATGAGCGCGGCGTCGGCGACCGTGCGGGTCATCGGGCCGACGTGGGCCAGCGTGCCGAACGGACTGGCCGGATGGTGCGGGACCCGGCCGTACGTGGGCTTGATCCCGAAGATGCCGGAGAACCCGGCCGGGATGCGGATGGAACCGCCGCCGTCGGTGCCGATGGACAGCGGCCCCATGCCGCGCGCGACGGCCGCTGCGCTGCCGCCGCTCGAGCCGCCCGCGGTGCGCTGCGGGTTCCACGGGTTGCCGGTGACGCCGTGCAGGGGACTGTCGGTGACCCCTTTCCAGCCGAACTCCGGCGAGGTCGTCTTGCCGACCAGGACCGCGCCGTGCTCACGCAGCCGGGCGGTGGCCGGTGCATCTTCGTCCCACGACTGGTCGGGGTCGATCAGGTGCGAGCCGCGCAGCGTCGGCCACCCCGCGGTGAGAACGAGGTCTTTGATCGACGTGGGCACGCCGTCCAGCAGTCCCACCGGCTCGCCGCGGTGCCACCGGTGCTCCGATTCGCGCGCGGCGGCCAGCGCGCGTTCGTGATCGACCAGGCAGAACGCGTTGAGCTCCGGGTTCGTGTCGTCGATACGCTGCAGGACGGCTTGGGTCGCCTCCACGGGCGACAACTGTCCGGCGCGATAGGCACGCAGGAGGTCGACGGCGCTGAGGTCGGCCGGTTCGGTCATGAGGCACTCTCCGTGGGGACGTAGCCGAGATGCTTGTCGACGACGTTCGGCAACGGCTCGTCGCGCCGCCAGCGGTCGAACGCCGCCACGAACAGGTCAGCCAGAGTGTCGAGCCAGCCCACGACGTCACCGGACATGTGCGGTGAGATGACCGCGCCGGGGGTGGTCCACAGCGGATGGTCGGCCGGCAGCGGCTCTTCGGGGAAGACGTCGAGCGCCGCGCCGGCGATCCGCCCGGACCGCAGCGCCTCGAGGACGGCGTCGGTGTCGACGATGGGCCCGCGGCCGACGTTGATGAGCCGGGCCGTGGGCTTCATCCGGCCCAGCACGGTGGCATCGATGAGCCCGCGCGTGCTCTCGGTCAGCGGAGCGGCTATGACGAGCGTGTCCGCGGCACCGACCACCTCACCGAGTTCGGAGCAGGCGTGCACGACACCGAAGTCGGGGTCACCGGTGCGTGCCGTGCGTCCGACCCCGGCCACGCGGATGCCGACGCACGACAGCAGCCGGGCGATCTCACGGCCGATGGGCCCGGTTCCCAGGACGAGCGCGTGAGTGTCCTGGACTCGTTCGGTCTCGCGATGGTGCCAGGTGCGCCGCACCTGCAGGCTCCACGTCATCGCCAGATCCTTGGCGAAGGCGAGGACGGTGGCCAGGACGTATTCGGCGATCGGCCGCTCGAAGACGCCGCGCGAATTGGTCACCACGACGTCGCTGTCCACCAGTTCGGGAAACAGCAGCCGGTCCACCCCGGCCGAGGCGATGTGCACCCAGCGCAGGTCGGTGGCCGCCGGCCAGGCGTCGCGCAGTGCCTCGGAGAGGAAGTCCCACACGAATAGCACGTCGGCGCCGCGCAGGGCGTGCGAGAGCTGCTTGACGGTCACGTACCGCACGTTCGCGTGCTTCTCGACCGCGTGCATACCTGGTGGGCGCTGGTCGGCGTACAGCACCACGACGGTGGGCCATGTGGGGGTGGACATCGCCGTCCTTCTCCTAGCCGGATACCTCGACGTGGACGCCGACTTCACGGTAGAAAGGCGCTAGCAGATTGTCAACAATCTACGAGGAGTCGCGTTGACGATCCCGGAAGGCTATGCCGGCCCGCCCGGCCCACCCGCGCAGTTCGGTGTCGGGGTCATCGCTCCGTACGACTTCGTTCTCGACCGGGAGCTCTGGCGCTGGGTGCCGAGTCAGGTGTCGCTGCGCATCACTCGGACGCCGTTCGTCGACGGGCCGGTCAGTGTCGAGCAGGCCGACCAGGTCAGCGGCGACGCGGAGATCGTCGCGGCCGCGCGCAGCCTGATGGCCAGCGAACCCCAGGTGATCGCCTATGCGTGTACGTCGGGCAGCTTTGTGCACGGCATCGACGGCGAGTTGCACCTGCGTGAGACCATCCGCGCGGCCGCCGGTGCCGCGGCAGTGACGACGTCGGGCGCCTTGCTCGCCGCGTTGGAGGCGCTGGGGGTGCAGCGCATCGGCATCGCGACGCCGTACGTCCGGGAGGTCACCGACGCGCTGCTGGGCTTCCTCGACGCCGCCGGCGTGCAGACGGTGGCCACCGAGCAGTTGGGCCTGCAAGGACGGATCTGGACCGTGCCCTACTCGACGACGTACCGGCTGATCAAGGACGCCGATCGCCCGGAGGCCGAGGCGATCTTCGTCAGTTGCACCAACTTGCCCACCTACGACCTCATCGCCTCGCTCGAGCAGGAGCTGGGCAAGCCGGTACTGACGGCCAATCAGGTCACCGCGTGGGGAGCACTGCGCGACATCGGCCTGGCTGCCGTCGGGCCGGGCCAGGCCGTGCTCGACACGGTATGATTGTCGACAATTTCTGTATCGATCTCATGGGATTGCACATGGCTGTCACTGCCACGCTCGGAATGCTGTACCCGGGTCATTCGGCCGAGGACGACTATCCGGCCATCGAGCAGCGCCTCGGCGACGTCGCCGTGCCGCTGGTGCACACGTCGGTGGGTGAGGATGCTCACCGGGTCGATGCGCTGCTCGACCTCGGCCGGCCGGAGCGGCTGGCCGAAGGGGCCGAGGCGCTGCGCCGCCACGATCCCGACGCCGTCATGTGGGCCTGCACCAGCGGCAGTTTCGTGTTCGGTTGGGAGGGCGCGCACGAGCAGGCAGCGGGCGTGGAGGCCATCCTCGGTGTGCCGGTGTCCAGCACGTCGCTGGCCTTCGCGCGGGCCGCGCAGGCCCTGGGGCTGACCTCCGTCGCCGTGGCCGCCACCTACCCCGACGACGTTGCTCAGCGATTCGTGCAGTTCCTCGCCGCCGCGGGCGTCGACGTCGTCGGCATGTCCAGCCACGGCATCATCACCGCCGCCGAAGTCGGCCGGCTCGGCCGTGACGAGGTCTTCGCGCTGGCGCGCTCCTACGATCACCCGGACGCGCAGGCGGTGCTCATGCCCGACACGGCCCTGCACAGCGTCGCCTGGCTGGACGACCTGGAGGAGCACGTCGGCAAGACGGTCCTGACGGCGAACCAGGTGACGGTCTGGGAGGCTTTGCGCCTGGTCGGGGCGGCATCCTCGCGCCCGGGACTCGGTAGGCTGTTCCGGGAGGCTGTGTACGTGACGCCACAGGGACAGCGGTGATGAGCCGGCGCGGTGAGATCTCTCCGGTCGCGCGGGAGTCCACAGCGAGCTACATCGCGCGCGAGCTGCGCACGGCCATCATGTACGGCACCCTGCCGCCGGGTGCCCAGTTGGGTGAGGCGGCCCTGGCCGCGCAGCTCAAGGTGAGCCGGGGCCCGTTGCGCGAGGCCATGCAACGCCTGGTGCAAGAAGGCATCGTCCGCAGCGAACCGAACCGCGGACTGTTCGTCATCGAGCTCGACGACGACGACATCCGCGACGTCTACCTCGCCAGGTCGGCCATCGAGCGTGCGGCCGTGCGAGCGATCCTGCAGCGTGACACCGACAAAGCCGTCGCGGCGCTGCACGAACCGCTACGCCAGATGGTCGAGGCCGCTGACGGCCCGGACCTGCGCGCCCTCAGTGACGCGGACCTCGCCTTCCACGAGGTCCTGGTCGACCTCGCGCAGAGCCCGCGGCTGCGCCGGATGCATCAGACGCTGCTGGTCGAAACCCGGATGTGCATGGCCGAGCTGGAGCGCACGTACCAGCGCCCCGAGGGGGTCGTCGACGAGCACCGGGGCATCGTCGAGGCGCTGCGGTCGCGCGATGCACAACGCCTCGACGAAATCATCACCGCTCACATGGACGACGCGCTGGCTCGGCTGGTCTCGGACAATCAGCCCAAGCCGATGTTGACGTAGGTGATCTCGAGGAACTCCTCGATGCCCACCCGGCCGCCTTCGCGCCCGAGTCCCGACTGCTTGACTCCGCCGAACGGCGCCGCCGGGGTCGACACGATGCCCTGGTTGATGCCGAGCATCCCCGTCTCGAGCGCCTCGCTGAGCCGTAGGGCGCGGTCGAGATCTCGCGTGTACACGTACGAGACGAGCCCGAACGGCGTGGCGTTGGCCGCTGTGACGACTTCGTCCTCGGTCTCGAACGTCGTCACCGGTGCGACCGGGCCGAAGATCTCGTTGTGGTGCATCTCGGCGTCCGTGGCCACGCCGGTCAGTACCGTCGGCGGATAGAAGTAGCCGGGTCCCGGCAGCGGGGCGCCGCCGACCTCGACCTTCGCGCCGCGGGCGACGGCATCGTCCACCAGCCGCTGCACCTTGGAGCGGCCGGCCTCGTCGATCAGCGGGCCGACCTGAACGCCGTCGTCGACGCCGCGGCCCACCCGCAACTCGCTCATCCGCGCGGTCAGACGAGCGGTGAATTCGCTGGCGACCGAGGCGTGCACGTAGAGCCGGTTCGCCGCGGTGCACGCTTCGCCGATGTTGCGCATCTTCGCCTGCATCGCGCCCTCGACGGCGCGGTCGAGGTCGGCGTCGTCGAACACGATGAACGGGGCATTGCCGCCCAGCTCCATCGACGTACGGATGACGTTCTGCGCCGACTGCTCGAGCAAGATACGTCCCACGGCGGTCGAGCCGGTGAACGACAGCTTGCGGGTGCGGGGATCGCGCAGCAACGGTTCCACGACCTCGCCGGCCCGGGAGGTCGTGACGACGTTGAGGACACCGTCCGGCAGCCCGGCCTCCTGAAGGATCTCGGCCAAGGCCAGCATGGACAGCGGGGTCTGCGGCGCCGGCTTGATCACCATCGTGCAGCCGGCGGCGATGGCGGGCCCGATCTTCCGGGCACCCATGGCCATCGGGAAGTTCCACGGGGTGATGAGCAGGCACGGGCCGACGGGACGACGCATCACCAGGAACCGGCTCTTGCCGTCCGGTGCCGTGGCGTAGCCGCCGTCGATGCGCACGGCTTCCTCGGAGAACCACCGCAGGAACTCCGCTGCGTAGGCGACCTCGCCCTTCGACTCCGCCAGCGGCTTGCCCATCTCGAGCGTCATCAGCCGGGCCAGCTCGTCCTGGCGATCGAGCAGGGCGCGATACCCGCGGTACAAGATCTCGCTGCGCTGCCGGGGCGGGTGCGCGGCCCAGGACTCCTGGGCGGCCACGGCGGCGTCGAGCGCCGTCATCGCGTCGGCCGGGGAGGCGTCGGCCACGTCGCACAGGGTCGAGCCGGTGGAGGGATCCTCGACCGGCATCGTCGCCGTTTCGGTCGCGTCGCGCCACTGGCCGCCGATGAGCAGACGAGTCGGCACAGCGGACACGATGTCCGGGTTGGTTGTCGTCATGGGTCGAAACTACCCCTCGCGTCGAGACCGTAGGGAGGCTTAGAGTGGGATTGTCGACAATCTAACAATCAGATGCGAACGGGAGTTGCCATGGCGACCTTGTCCCCACTGCTCAAGCAGGCGACGCCGGTCCTGGCGGCTCGTGGCGAGGGCTGCTATCTCTACGCTGAGGACGGCACCCGGTACCTCGACTTCACCGCCGGCATCGGCGTCACGAGCACCGGACACTGCCATCCGCGGGTGGTCGAGGCCGCGCAGCAACAGGTGGCCACGTTGATCCACGGGCAGTACACCACCGTCATGCACCGGCCCCTCCTGCGTTTGGCCGAGCGGCTGGGTGACGTGTTGCCTGCTGGTCTGGACTCCCTGTTCTTCATGAACTCCGGCAGCGAGTCGGTCGAGGCGGCCCTGCGCCTGGCCCGCCACGCCACCGGGCGGCCCAATGTCGTCGTCTTCCACGGCTCGTTCCACGGCCGCACCTTCGGCGCAGCCTCCATGACGACCTCGGGGCTGAAGTTCCGCGCCGGCCTCTCCCCACTCATGGGCGGCGTGGCCGTGGCGCCGTTCCCCACCGCCTTCCGCTACGGCTGGGACGAGGACACCGCCACCGAGTTCGCGCTGCGAGAGCTGGACTACCTGCTCAATACGGTCACCGCACCGCAGGAGACCGCGGCGTTCATCGTCGAGCCCGTGCTCGGCGAAGGCGGCTACATCCCGGCGACGCCCGGCTTCCTGCAGGGTCTGCGCGAACGTGCCGACCGGCACGGCATCCTGCTGATCGTCGACGAGGTGCAGACCGGGTGGGGCCGCACGGGCACGTACTGGGGGCACGAGCATTTCGGTGTCACGCCCGACATCCTCGTCAGCGCCAAGGGTCTGGCCAGCGGTTTCCCGCTCTCGCTCATCGCAGCTCGTGAGGAGCTGATGGCGAAGGCCTGGCCCGGGTCGCAAGGCGGCACGTACGGCGGCAACGCCGTGGCGTGCGCGGCGGCGCTGGCCACGGTGGACGTCATCGAGGACGAGAAGCTCGTCGACAACGCCGCTGCCATGGGGGCCGAGCTGTTCACCGGCCTGCAGCGCCTGGCGAGCGATCACCCGGGCATCGGCGACGTGCGCGGACTCGGCCTGATGGTCGGGTGCGAGTTCGTCACCGCCGACGGCGAACCCGACGCCGCGACCGCGCAGCGAGCCCAGGCGGCCGCGCACGAGAACGGCCTGCTGCTGCTGATGTGCGGCGCGTGGGGCAACGTCGTGCGAATGATCCCGCCGCTGATCGTCAGTCCCGCCCAGGTACAGGAGGGCCTCGAGGCCTGGGAACGCGCGCTGCGCTCGGCCACGGCCGGCTGACATCGGCATGCCGGCCGGCATTGTCCGACACCGTGCTGGTGACTGACCAAGGCGGCGAGATCCTCACGGCGGCGTCGTCGGAGTCGGGGGCCTGACGACCCGAGTTCGGCGAAACGCCGACGCGGCCCCGGCGTGTGACGTCCGTTTCGTGCCGTACAAGAAGGTACGGTGACGCCCATGGCCTCCGTCCGTCACCGTCGTCGCCTGAACGCCGTTCGCGTCCTGGCAGTGTTCGCCCCCGTCCTGGCGGTCGCGCTCGTCGCGGTCGCGTTCGTCACCGAGGGGCCATGGCCGCGACTCGCGGCCGGTGCCGGAGCGCTGATCTCCGCCGTGCTCGGCGGGTTCATCCTGCGACTGGAAAGACGGTTGCGCGTCGAGGTGGCCACCGTACGGGCCGAACAGGCCGCCGAGTACTCCGAGGCCCATGCCCGCTACTCCGAGGAGCACCGCGAGTTCACCGACCACATGGTCGGCCTGCTCGATGTCGCCTCCGAGCGCATCGACGTCATGCGCGCGCGCCTCGACACCCTCGAGGCCGAGATCGCCGCAGCCCGCAGCGCTCGTCCTGGTGCCTCCACACCGAGCAACGAACTGGCGCGGTTGGCCGAGGGCGCGGAGTGGAACGACCTGTGGCCCGACCTCAGCGAAGCGCCCACGGTCGTCGACCTGATCAAGTGGGAAGACAAGAACAGCGACCTGTTGCCCGAGCCGCAGCAGCCGGCGTCCGACGCCACTGACCCGGCCGAGCCCGAGGAACGCAGCGCCTGAGCGTCCCGAACTTCAGCCACGGCCACGGGTCGTGACGGTCTGCACCTCAGCGACGGCGATGGGCGCGGGCGACCACGCGCCGCGCAGTTCGTCGGGCAGTCCGGGCAGGTCGACCGCGTGTCCGTCGCGACGGGCCTGCAACGTGTACACCAACCGTGCCCGCGCGCGAAACGCCGGCCGTCCCTTCGGATCCGTGACCGGGCCATCGGTGGAGGCGTGCCGGTAGGTGTGCGTACACCGATCCGATGCGGTATAGCTCCATGCGCAGCGCAGCGTCGGGCTGCCGTCACCGGGATCGAGCTCGATGTGCGCCGGTGTGCCGACGACGACGAGCCCGGCCGCCGACGTGCCGCGGATCGTCGCGTCGTCCACGCCGTCGGCCCAGAACCACGTCGCCAGATTCACCACCGACAGCCCCGGCGGGTTGCTGCGCAGCGTGAAGTCGGGCGCGGCCAGGTGCCCGGCGGCCTGCCACGATTCTTCGGTGCGCGGCAGGTGCCAGTGGAAGTAGGGCCGGTAGCCCTGCCCGGGTGCGGCGCAGAACCGGTAGGTCCACACCGCGTCGGGAGCCGGCGCCGGTGTCGGCCAGGCCGACTCGGGGATCGGTGAGGGCAGGGCCGTCCAGCACGCGAGGTCGCCGATGCAGTACCGCGCCGGCGCGCTGATCTCGCACGTGGGATCGGCCCTTCGGCCGGAGCCGACGCGCTCGTCGGCGCAGCCGTAGCCGACGACGCCGGCCTCGAGCCGGGCTGCCCCGCACTCGGCGTCGTGGGCCGACGTTGCCGGTGAGGCCTGTGCCGTGGGGACGGCGAGCGTAGCCGCGACGGTGAACAGGACGGTGACGACATTGCTCGGGCGGATTCTGGTGGCCATGACCGTGACGGTAGAGACGGCGCGATTGCCCGGCCAAGCACTCGTCCCCGAGGGCAACCGAGGGCAACCGGCAGGGCGTGTTTCAGGGTGCTCAGGGCGTGCCGGTGAGGCCGCCGCCGACAGCTAACCCGGCTGCGACAGTCATCTCGATCAACGACAGCCGATCATGAGCACCTGGCGGCGCGATAGCGCCGTAGCCGCCGCATGATCTCCGCCCGGAGCGCCCGAGCCACGCCGCTGGCGCCTCATGATCACCTCGCAGCGACGATCATGAGGCGACTGCGGTAGCGACCGTGAGTTCAGGCGTTCTGGACGGTTTCGAGGACGACCTCGGCGGGTGTGACGTCCTGGGCGTCGGCCTCGACGGAGCGTCGCAGTGCGGCGTGCAGGGTCGAGGGGGTGAGCACGCCCAGGTAGCGGTCGTCGTCGTCCAGCACGGCGATCCAGCCGGCGTTCCACTGCAACATCTCGGCGAAGGCGACCTTGAGGCTGTCGTCGAGGGCGACCCAGGCCTCCATCCGGCGGGCCTGGTCGCGCACGCGTCCCGGCGCCGAGGTCATCTCCTGACCGACCCAGCCGGCCAGGCGGCCTTCGGTGTCGAGGACGACCGCCCACCGCGACGGCTGCATCGCCGAGCCGGCTTCGGCCAGCGTGTCGTCGAGGTGAACCACCGGAGGGTGCTCCAGGTCGGCCTTCGTGACCGGGGTCACCGACAGCCGCTTCAGCCCGCGATCGGCACCGACGAAGTCGGCGACGAAATCGGTGGCGGGGGCGCCCAGGATCGCGGCCGGACTGTCGAACTGCTCGAGCAGCCCGCCTTGTTTGAACACCGCGATCCGGTGACCGAGCCGTACCGCCTCCTCGATGTCGTGGGTGACGAACAGGATCGTCTTGCGCACATCGTCCTGTAATCGCAAGAACTCGTCCTGCAGTTGCGAGCGGACGACGGGGTCGACCGCGCTGAACGGTTCGTCCATCAGCAGGACCGGCGGGTCGGCCGCCAGCGCCCGCGCCACCCCGACGCGCTGGCGTTGTCCGCCGGACAGTTCGTGCGGGTACCGCCCGCCGTGGACGGCCGGGTCGAGGCCCACCAGTTCCAGCAGCTCGCGGGCGCGCTCGCGGCAACGCCGGCCCGACCAGCCGATCAGCTCGGGCACAACGGCCACGTTGTCCTCGATGCTGCGGTGGGGGAACAGGCCGACGTTCTGGATGACGTAGCCGATGCCGCGGCGCAACTCCACCGGGTCGACATTCGTGACGTCGCGACCGTCGACGAAGATCCGTCCGCCGGTCGGCTCGACCAGGCGATTGACCATCTTCATCGTCGTGGTCTTGCCGCACCCCGACGGGCCGACGAGGACCACCAGCTCGCCGCGGCGTACGTCGAGGGACAGCTCGTGTACGGCCGTCGTGCCGTCCGGGTAGGTCTTGGATACGCCTTCGAGACGAATCATCAGCTCTTCGGTACTGTCGTGCGAATGGCGTTCCGCGGGCCCACTCATACCGCAACCCTGTCCGACGATTGCCTCGTTCGCAACGACTGGGTCTGCCCGGAGTATGTCCGCACCCGCTCGTCCGACATCGTCGACGCGCTCGTCGAGCACGTCGGAATCACCGCGGTCTCGGTACTCGGTGGATTCGTCCTGGCGCTGCTCCTGGCGGTGCTGGCGCGGCGGTGGCCCCGGTTGCGCGGCACGATCGTCGGCACGTCGACGGTGCTCTACACGATCCCGTCGCTGGTCATGTTCAGCCTGTTGTTGCCGATCACCAAGTTGACGGTGACGACGGTGATCGTCGGTCTCGTCTTGTACTCGTTGACCATCCTGGTCCGCGGGATTCTCACCGGGCTGGAAGGGGTTCCTCCCGAGGTCCGCGAGGCGGCGGTCGGGATGGGATACGACGGGCTACGCCTGCTGCGCAAGGTCGAGCTGCCGCTGGCGATGCCGGCCATCTATGCGGCCTTGCGGGTGGCCACGGTGTCGACAGTGGCGATGACCACCATCGGGATGATCGTCGGGCACGGCGGTCTCGGCAATCTGATCGACCGCGGGCTCGACAGCAACTTCAAAGCCGAGGTACTCACTGCGTCGGTGCTGTGCGTGGTGCTCGCGCTGGTCGCCGATCTGGTGCTGGTGGGCCTGCAACGCTGGCGCACGCCGTGGCGACGAGAGGTGAGCTGACATGGGTGCGCTGATCGACGCGTTCGGCTGGTTCGGCGATGGGGCGAACTGGCAGGGCCCGGCGGGCATACCGACACGGCTGGGCGAGCACCTGCTGGTCACGGTGGTGGCGCTAGCCCTGGCGTGTGCGGTCGCGTTGCCGATCGGGCTGTGGTTGGGTCATGTCGGGCGTGGCGGCACGCTGGCCATCAACATCAGCAACGTGGGTCGGGCGGTGCCCACGTTCGCCATCCTGGTGCTGCTGTTCCTGACCCCACTGGGCTTGTCGGTGTGGACGACCATCATCGCGCTGGTGCTCTTCGCCGTCCCGCCGATCCTCACCAACACCTACGTCGGCATGCGTGAAGTCGATCCCGATGCCCGCAACGCCGCGCTGGGGATGGGGATGAGCGCGTGGCAGGTCGTGCGCAAGGTCGAGCTGCCGCTGGCGGTACCGCTGATCATGACCGGTGTGCGGTTGGCCGCGGTCCAGGTGGTCGCCACGGCGACCCTCGCGGCGTTCGTCAGCGGGCCTGGCCTGGGGCGCATCATCACCAGCGGCTTCGGCCGTCAAGACCTGCCGCAGATCGTGGCCGGCGCCATCCTCGTCGCGGTCCTCGCGCTCGTCGTCGAGGGACTGATGGAGTGGGCGCAACGGGCGGCCGATCCGGTCCGCCGGGCGCGCCGGCGATCGGCCTCCGCGACATCGAGACGCGATCGTGACCCGGAAACCCTCGCTTCGCGGGAAGAGGCTGTCGGTGCTTCGTAGTTGACTGGTCGAACGCGGGCGCTGCCGGTGCTCGCCGGACACGCGTGGTGGCCCGCAGGCCGCCACGGGACACAGAAGGTGAACACCCCGGAAGGCGGTGCCAGATAGATGATCAAACGACGAATGCTCGCGGCCACGGTGGCCGGTGTGGGCTTGATGATGACGCTCGCGGCGTGCGGTGACAGCGACGACGTGTTCGACGAGGGCGGTGACGGCGGTGACGGCGACACGGCCGCCGAAGCCTCGGGTGAGCTGACCGTCGGCGGCGCGAACTTCACCGAGATGAACATCATGAAGGAGATGTACGCCGCGCTGCTCGAGGATGCCGGATTCACCGTCGACATTCAGGCCGTCGACAACCGGGAGATCTACTTGCCGGCGGTCGAAAGCGGCGAGATCGACATCGTGCCGGAGTACGCGGCCACGTTCGCCGAGTTCGTCAACGCGCAGATCAACGGTGCCGACGCGCCGCAGGACTCGCCGATCGCCACGACCGATGCGCAAGAGACCGTCGACGCGGCCCGGCCGCTGGCCGAAGAGATCGGCTTGGACATCCTCGAACCCGCCGAAGCGGCCAGCCAGAACGCCTTCGCCGTGTCGCAGGAGTTCGCCGATCAGAACGATCTGACCACGCTGTCCGACCTCGGTGAGCTCGGCGAGCCCATCACCCTGGCTGCGGTCGAGGAATGCCCCGACCGGCCGTTCTGTGAGCCAGGGCTGGAAGAGGTGTACGGCATCGACATCGTGGATCCGCCGCTCGCGCTCGGGTTCAGCACGACGCAGACCAAGCAGGCGGTTCAGCGCGGCGACGCGCAGCTGGGGCTGGTCGGCACCACCGACGGCACTCTCGAGCAGTTCGGGCTGGTCCTCCTCGAGGACGATCAGCAGTTGCAGCTGGCCGACAACCTCGTGCCGGTGGTGAATACCGACACTGCCGGCGATGATGCCGTCGCCGAGGCGCTGCAGCCGCTGACCGAGACGTTGACCACCGAAGACCTCGCCGCCTTGAACGCGCAGGTCGACGCCGAGCGGCAGCAGCCGGCGGACGTCGCCGTCGCCTACCTCGAGGAGAAGGGACTGCTCTGAGCGCACTCGACGTCCTCGACTGGCGCCGCCGGGTCCACGCGCTCTACGCGCGGGTCCGGGCCGAGACGGACCCGGCGCAGGCACACGCCGCGTGGGTGGCCGAGCGCGACGAGCTGTTCCGCACCCACCCGGCGTCGCCGGTACCGGCCGTCGACGGCGTCAGGGCCGGGTTGCGGCATGCTCCGTACGACCCGTCGCTGCGGTTCGTCGCGCCGGTCGACACCGACGTCGACCCGCACCGGCTGGAGGTCCAGACGGCCACGGACGGACTGGTGCCGTTCGAGCGGGTGGGCCGGCTGCACCTGCCGGTCGGCGACCTCGACGTCTGGTGGCTCGACTCCTACGGCGGCGGCGTGTTCGTCCCCCTCAAGGACGCCTCCGCGGGGCGGGCCACCTACGGCGGCGGGCGCTACCTGATCGACACCGTCAAGGGCGCCGACCTCGGCGGCACCCCGGCCGACGGCCTCGTCGTCGATCTCAACTTCGCCTACAACCCGTCGTGCGCCTATGACTCCGCCTGGGCCTGCCCGCTCGCGCCGCCCGGCAACACCCTGGCCACCGACGTGTCTGCTGGTGAACTCCTGCCTCCCACGCCCGAGCGTCGGTAGCGGTAGCCTCGGATCCCGTGGACCAGGACTCGCTTTTCGCCCCTCCCGGGGAGGCCTGGCAGCAGGTGTCGCACAAGCTCGTCGACCTGCGCCGGCTCGTCCTCGTCGTGACGTTGACGCCGCTCACCGCAGCGTTGGCGGTCGGGTTGGGGATCCTGCTCGGCGGCTGGGGCGTGGCCGCGGCCATCGCGGCGGGTCTGGCCGGTCTCGCGTTCGGGCTGTGGCTCATCCCGCGCAACTGGCGCGCCTGGGGCTACGCCGAGCGGCTAGACGACCTCTTGGTCACCCGAGGGGTGATGTACCGGCAGCTCACCGTCGTGCCGTACGGGCGGATGCAGTACGTCGACGTCGCCTCCGGTCCGCTGGAACGGCGGTACGGGTTGGCGACCGTCCAGTTGCACACGGCTTCGCCGGCCACGGATGCCAAGATTCCCGGCCTGCCGACGGCCGAAGCCGCTCGGCTACGTGATCGGCTGTCCGAGCTGGGTGAGGCGCAGGCGGCCGGATTGTGACCGACGTCTCCCGGGATCCCGGCGGAACGCCCGCGCACTTCAAGCGGCTGCATCCGCTGACCCCCCTGCTGCGCGGCTGGGCGTTCCTGGCAGCGGCGATCGGCTTCGGCGGGCAGGATGCGCTGCGCTCGGGCGACATGGGTCGCTTCGGTCTCACCGTCGTGGGAATCGCGGTGTTGGGCATGATCACCGGGCTGGTGTCGTGGTGGTTCACCCGGTACGGGTTCGACGGTGATGCGTTGCGTATCGACTCCGGTGTCCTGAATCGAAGGTCGCGGCGTGTACGGCTGGACCGGCTGCAGGCTGTCGACATCAACCGTCCGCTCGCCGGGCGGCTGCTCGGGGTTTCCGAACTTCGCCTCGAAGTGGCCGGCGGAGGCAAGGCCGAGGCGCCGCTGCAGTACCTGGCCGTCGACGACGCCATCCGGTTGCGGGCCGAGCTGCTCGCCCGCGCAGCCGGTATCGATGCCGACACCCCGGAGGCGCCGGAGCGGGTGGTGCACGAGGTGCCGCTCGACCGGCTGGTGTGGTCGACCGTGCTGTCCAGCACGTTCGCCTTCGGTGTGCTGATGCTGGTCGGTATGGCGGTCGCGTTCGCGATCGTGCCGGACCGGCGTGCCATCGTGAGCGTGTCGTGGTCGGTCCTGCCCGGCATGATCGCGATCGGGGTGGCGCTGTGGAATCAGCTCGGCCGCAACTTCGGGTTCGTCCTCGCCGAGTCGCCGGACGGGTATCGCATCCGTAAGGGGTTGCTGGATACCCAGCACCAGACCGTGCCGCCGGGGCGCGTCCAGGGAGTAGCGATGCGCCAGCCGTTGTTATGGCGGTGGAAGGGCTGGGTGAAGCTGGACGTGGACGTCGCGGGGTACGCGGGTGACTCGACCGAGGACGTCGGGCGCACCTCCACGCTGTTGCCGGTGGCGACGTACGACGAGGCGGCTGCGGTGCTGCGGTACGTCGTGCCGGGTGCCGACCCGCTGGCCGTACCGACCGAGCCGGCGCCGCGCCGGGCCCGGTATCTGCGCCCAGTGGGCTGGAAGCGGCTGGCGTACGGGTTCGACGAGCACGTCGTGGTCGTGCGCGAGGGGATTCTCTACCGCAACGTCACCGTCGTGCCGCACGCCAAGACGCAGAGCGTGCGGGTGACTCAGGGGCCGGTGCAACGACGCCTCGGTCTGGCGACGGTGCGGGTGGACACCACGCCCGGCCCGGTCGACGCGGTGATCCGCCACCGGTTCGCCACTGAGGCGCGCACCATCGTCGAAGAGCAGGCCGAGCGGGCCCGACTGGCGCGCAAGGCCGATATTCCAGAACAATGGATGTCGCGGCGCTCGGTTCCCCCGGATTCCGCGAGTCCCGACGGTGACGCCGACGGTGACGGTCAGCCGGCCGCATCGATCGAGCGAGACCAGGAGTAGACGTGTACCGCACCATGATGAAGAGCAAGATCCACCGGGCCACGGTGACGCATGCCGACTTGCACTACGTGGGTTCGGTCACCGTCGACGAAGACCTCCTCGACGCGGCAGATCTGCTGCCCGGCGAACAGGTCGACATCGTCGACATCACCAACGGCGCGCGGCTGACCACCTACGTCATCGCCGGTGAGCGGGGCTCAGGGGTCATCGGCATCAATGGTGCCGCGGCCCGGCTCGTCCAGCCCGGCGACCTGGTGATCCTCATCAGCTACGGCGTGTTCGACGACGCCGAGGCGCGGTCGTTGACGCCGCGCGTCGTGCATGTCGACACGGCGAACCACATCGTCGGCGTGGGGCAGGACCGGGCCGAGCCCGCGCCGGGCGCGCTGGGGCAGCTCCGCGGCGACATCCCGGCCGCCTGACGCCGGCGACCATGCGGCAGGATGGGGCGGTGCCGAACGACACCTCGCTCACACCCCGTCAAGTCGCTGACGCACACGTCGAGACCCTCGCCGACCTCAATCCCATCGTCGGCACGCAGCTGGGTATCCGCCCTGGTGTCGACGCCCTGCCCGACTTCGGTCCCGAGGGCCTCGAGGCGATCGCCGCGGCCGAACGGTCCACGCTGGCCGATCTCGATGCCGCCGAGAAGGCCCCCGACTTGGCACCGACCGAGCGCCGCGCGGCCCGCCTGCTGCGCGAACGGCTGACGACGTCACTGGCCCTGCACGACTCCGGTGAGTACCTGCGCCAGGTCAACAACCTGTTCTCTCCGGTGCAGGCGCTGCGACTGGTGTTCCTGCAAATGCCGACCGCCGCGCCGCAGGACTGGGACGTGATCGGCCGGCGGCTGCGGCGCGTGCCCGAGGCCGCCGGCAGCTACCGGGCCGCACTGGAAGCCGGCGTTGGGCAGGGACTGCACGCGGCGCCCCGGCAGGTCGAAACGGTGGTCGGGCAGATCGACGCATGGCTGGACGCGGACTGGTTCGTCTCGTTCGTGGCGGACGGGCCGGCCGATCGCCGCGATGAGCTGACCGCGGCCGCGCGTGAGGCCGGCCGTGGGTTCGCCGAGCTGCGGCAGTATCTGGTGACGTCGTACCTGCCCGCGGTGGCCGACACTCCGGACGCCGTCGGGCGCGAGCGGTACGCCCTGGCCGCGCGTCGCTGGACCGGCTCCGCACTCGACCTCGAAGACGCCTACGCCTACGGGTGGGAGGAGTACCGGCGGCTGAGCGAGGAGATGCGCGTGGCTGCCGAGGCGGTCCGGCCCGGGCACACCCCGTCGGCCGTCATGGGTTACCTCGACGAACACGGTGCGGCGATCGACGGCGTCGAGGAGGTCCGGGACTGGCTGCAGCGGCTGATGGACGAGGCGATGGCCGACCTGGACGGCACGCACTTCGACCTGGCCGACCGGGTCAAGACCGTGGAGGCCCGGATCGCCCCGCCCGGCGGCGCCGCAGCACCCTATTACAGCCGCCCGTCGCTGGATTTCACCCGGCCAGGACGCACGTGGTTACCGACTCTCGGCGCTGAACGGTTCCCCACCTGGAACCTGGTGAGTACCTGGTATCACGAAGGCGTTCCGGGTCATCACCTGCAACTGGCGCAGTGGGCGCACCTGGCCGACCAACTGTCGCGCTACCAGGTCAGCATCGGCTCGGTGAGCGCCAACACCGAGGGCTGGGCGTTGTACGCCGAGCGGCTGATGGACGAACTGGGATACCTGACCGACCCGGCGCGCCGCCTCGGCTACCTCGACGCGCAGATGATGCGGGCCATCCGGGTGATCATCGACATCGGGATGCACCTGAAGCTGCGTATCCCGCGGACCGAGCACTTCCACCCCGGCGAGGTGTGGAGCCCGGAGCTCGCCCGGGAGTTCTTCGCCGCGCACAGCGGCCGTGATCAGGCGTTCATCGACTCCGAGCTGGTGCGCTACCTGGGCGCACCCGGCCAGGCCATCAGTTACAAACTGGGCGAGCGAGCCTGGCTGGCCGGACGCGAGGCGGCCCGAGCCGCGCAGGGTGATGCTTTCGACCTCAAGGCGTGGCACATGGCTGCGCTGTCGCTGGGTTCGCTCGGGCTCGACGACCTCTCCGACGAACTGGCTCGCCTGCCGTGACACCCGGAGCGCAGCGTTGATCACCGTCCTCAACTACGCCGTCATCGTCGCCTCGCTCGCCTACGCCGCATGGGCGCTGGTCGCCGTGGTCACCGGCCGCCCGCCGCGCGAGCCGTACGTCATCGGCGCCGGAGTCGTCGAGATCCTGATCCTGCTGCAGGTCGTGATCGCGATCGTGATGATGTTCGTCGACGGTGCTCCGGACGAGACCGCCACGTTCATCGGCTACCTGCTCACGGTCGTGGTGGTGCTTCCGCTCGGGTTGTTCTGGGCCTTGGCCGAGAAGACCCGGTGGGGTTCGGCCGTGCTGGTGGTGGCGGCGTTGGTGATCCCGGTACTGGTGGTCCGGCTGGACCAGATCTGGTCGGCAGGCGCGGCGTGAGCGAGCAGGCGGCGCACCGCGCCAGCGGGCCGGGTCGGTTGCTGGTGGCCGTCTATGCCGTGTTCGCGCTGGCGGCCAGCGCCCGGGCCGGGGTGCAGATCGCGACGAAGTTCGACGAGGCACCGTTGGCGTACCTGCTGTCGGCGTTCGCGGCGGTGGTGTACATCGTCGCGACCGTCGCGCTGGCCAGAGACGATGCGACCTCGCTGCGGGTGGCGCTGGTGGCGTGCTCGGTCGAGCTGGTCGGCGTGCTGGTGGTGGGCACGGTCACCGTCGTCGATCCCGGCGACTTCCCGGACGACACGGTCTGGTCGATGTACGGACGCGGCTACGGCTTCGTCCCGCTGGTGCTACCGGTTCTCGGCCTGTGGTGGCTGCGGCGCCGATGGCGGGCCAACCGCTAGCCTGCCTCGCGTGAGACGTAGGGACCGGCTGTACGCGTGGATCCGCGCGCATCCGCTCGTGCCCGACACCGCGCTGGCCGCGCTGTTGTTCCTCATGGTGGGCGTGCCGTCCGGGTACCGGTACGCCGACGGCACGGCTCACGTCATCCTCGCGACCGTCACTGCTCTCGGGCTGGTGTTCCGCCGGGTACGACCGGTCGCGTCCTTCGCGGTGGCCGCCGGGTGCGCGTGCGTGCAATGGGCCGCGGGAATCGATCTGACGCCGGCCAACGCCTTGTTGCTCCTGGCCTTCTACTCGATCAGTGCGTACGGGCCCCAGTGGGCCAGCCGCGCCGGACTGGGCGTCGGCCTGCTCGGCGCGGCGCTGGCGGGAGCGCGTTACATCGCGCCGTACTCGGACCTGAAATCGATCGTGTTCAGTGTCGTCGCCCTCAGCGCATTCGTGGTGGGGGCGTGGGCGCTCGGTGACGTGCGCAGGGTTCGCCAGGCCTACGTCGCCGAACTGGTCAACCGGGCTCAGCAGGCCGAACGCGAACGTGACCAGCAGGCCAAGATCGCCGTCGCGGACGAGCGGGCGCGGATCGCGCGTGAGATGCATGACGTCGTGGCCCACAATCTGTCGGTGATCGTCGTCCAGGCCGACGGCGGGCGCTATGCCGCCGAGCAGGACCCGAAAGCCGCCCTGCAGGTGCTCGAGACCATCGGCGACACCGGACGTGGGGCGCTGGCCGACATGCGGCGGCTGCTGGGCGTGTTGCGCGCACCGGAGGATTCCGGTGAGTTGGGCCCGCAGCCCGGCCTCGTCCTGCTGCCTGACCTGATCGCCTCGGTCCGCAAGGCCGGGCTCGACGTCGACTTCGGCGTAGACGGCGAACCGCGGGCTCTCGGGGCCGGGGCGTCGCTGGCGGTGTACCGAGCGATTCAGGAAGGACTGACGAACACGCTCAAGCACGCCGGACCGCACGCCCGCAGCCGGGTTCGGCTGGCCTACGATGCCGAACGGCTCACGGTCGAGGTGTCCGACGACGGCCCCGGCGCGTCGGCGTCGTCGTCCGCTGGCGGTCCGGGGCACGGCCTGATCGGCATGCGCGAACGTGTCGAGGCCTTCGGTGGCGAGGTCATGGCCGGGCCAGGCCCCGAGGGCGGATGGCGAATCCGGCTGACCATGCCGTACGACGATGGGAAGTGAGGGCGCGGTGCCGGTCAAGGTGTTCTTGGTCGACGATCAGCAGCTCGTTCGGGCCGGGTTCCGGATGGTGATCGAGTCCCAGCCCGACATGGAGGTGGTCGGCGAGGCCGGCGACGGCGACGAAGCCGTGCACGCGCTGGCGGCGACCTCGGCCGATGTCGTCCTGATGGACGTGCGGATGCCCGTGCTCGACGGCGTGGCGGCCACCCGCCGGCTGCGCCAGCGTGCCCAGGCGCCGAAGGTCGTCGTCCTCACCACGTTCGACTTGGACGAGTACGCGTTCGCTGCGATCAAAGCCGGCGCGAGCGGGTTTCTGCTGAAGGACGTACCGCCACCGACGCTGCTCGACGCGATCCGGTCGGTGCACTCCGGGGACGCCGTCGTGGCTCCGAGCACGACGCGGCGGCTGCTGGAGCGGTTCGCCACGCACCTTCCCGACGATGCGCTAGCCGCGTCGTCGACCTGGGAGCGCCTCACCGAGCGCGAGCACGAGATCGTCGCCGAGGTGGCCCGCGGGCGGTCCAACGCAGAGATCGCTGCCGCGCTGTTCGTCACCGAGGCGACCGTCAAGACCCATGTCGGGCGCATCCTGGCCAAGGTGGGGCTGCGCGACCGGGTGCAGTTGGTCGTGTTGGCTTATGAGACCGGCCTGGTCCGGCCGGGGTCTGCCTGAGCGGTCTGGGCGGGAACCCTGCGCGCTGCCGGGGAGGCGAGCAGACCGATGACGGCGGCGACCGCGACGACGCTGAGCGCTTGCAAGACACCCTGGTGGTCGCCCAGCCAGCCCAGCACGGGCGGCCCGGCGAGGAAGGCGGTGTAGCCGATCGATGCGACGACGCTGACTCTGGCCGCTGCGCGGGCGGGGTCGTCCGAGGCCGCACTCATCCCCAGCGGGAATCCCAGTGAGGCGCCCAGGCCCCAGATCACGATGCCCACCGCGGCGATCGGCAGAGCAGAGCCGAAGACCACGAGCAGGACACCGACGGTGGCCATCGAGCCGGTGAGCCGCAGCACGAAGAGCCGCCCGAATCGATCGATCAGGTTGGAGCCGACCACCCGCCCGACCGTCATCGCGGTCACGAAGATCGCGAAGCCACCGGCGCCCACGGCGTTGCTGACGTCGTAACCGTCGACCAGGCCCAGGGCCAGCCAGTCGTTGGCGATCCCCTCGATCAGGGCGAAGCTCAGCACCAGGACGCCGACGGCCAGCGTGCGAGGCTCGCGCCACGCGGTCCAGACCGACACATCCGCGGGCCGTTCCACGTCGTCGTCGGCCTCGACGGCACGTGGCAGGAAGTTTCTCACGGCCACCAGGGTCGTGGCGGTGACCAGCACACCGGTGGCCACGAGGTGCGCGACCACCGTGACGCCCAGCGCGGTGGCGCCCGCGCCCACGCCGGCTCCGACCACCGTTCCCAAGCTGAACGCGGCGTGGAACCGCGGCATGATGGTCCGCCCGATCAGGCGCTCGACCGCCGCGCCTTCGACGTTCATCGCGACGTCCCACCCGCCGGAGCCGAAGCCGAGGGCGGCCAACCCGGCCGCGGTGAGCAGGACACTGTCGACCGCGCCGCTGCCGATGCCGGCGAGGACGAGCCCGACGCCGACGATGACGGATCCGCCGGCCACGGTGCGGGCCGCGCCGATCTTGCTGATGACGAACCCCGCGGACGGTAACGCCAGCAGCGAGCCGACGGCCAGCGCCAGCAACATCCGGCCCAGGTCGCCGGCGGTGATGCCGAGCAGATCGCGCACGTGCGGGATCCGCGACATCCAGGTGGCGATGGCCATGCCGTTGACGGCAAACACGATGGCCACAGCGTTGCGGGCGGAGTAGGGCACCAGAGTCCTCAGCGAAGGATCGAATCGATTCGAGTCAACTTCGATATTCTCCGTTGCGTCATAGGCTGGGCGCAACTCGGATTCTGGGGAGCGAGATCGTCATGGGTGAGCGCGTCACCCTCGCCGGCGTGGCCGCGCGGGCCGGCGTGTCGCCGTCCACGGCCTCGCTGGCGTTCAGCGGCTCCGGGCCCGTCGCGGCGGCCACCCGCGAGCGTGTCCTGGACGCCGCGCGTGAACTCGGCTACCTGGGCCCGGACCCCATCGCGAGATCGTTGCGCCGGGGCCGCTCCGGCATCGTCGGGGCCTTGATCGGGGAACGACTGCTCTACGCCTTCCGCGACCCGGTCGCAGCCGCCCTGCTGGACGGCCTGGCCGAAGCCCTCACGCCGGAAGGCACCGGTCTGCTTCTCCTCTCCGGCGACGCGGCCCGCACCGGGCCCACGCCGGAACAGGTGTCGCGCATGCCCGTCGACGCCGTCGTGTTCGCGACCTGCGGTGCCGACGACGACCCGCTGCTCGACGTGTTCCTGAGCCGGGGCGTGCCCATTGTGGCCGTCGACGGCCCGGACCGGCCCGACCTCGTATTGCTCGACGTCGACGACTACGGCGGCACTCTCGACCTCGCCCGGCATCTGGCCCAGCTGGGTCATCGGCGGGTGGGCGTGGTGACGCTGCCGCTGCGCCTGGACGGCCGGAGCGGCCCCGTCGACGACGCCCGGCGGGCGGTCATCGGCTTCGCCGACTGCCGGCACCGCCTGGCCGCGGTCGAAGACGTCTTCGGCCCGGTCGAGGTCACCGAAGCCTCCGCGAATGACATCGACGAGGGCCAACGCGTGGCCCGGCAGCTGCTCACCCGGCAGCGGCCGACCGCCGTCGTCGCCCAGAGCGACCTGCTCGCCGTCGGGGTCATGCGGGCCGCAGCGGCGATGGGCATCGACGTCCCGGCCGATCTCAGTGTGGTCGGATTCGACGGCATCGACACCCCGTGGCTGGGCGAGCACACGCTGACCACGGTGGTGCAGCCGAGCGCGGAGAAAGGCCGGACCGCGGGGCAGATGGTGACGCGCTTTCTCGCCGGGGAACGTCCCGACAACGTCCGCTTGCCGGTCCGCGTGCACATCGGGTCGACCTCGGCGCCGCCGTACGACCTTGGTCGTACGACAGGTGCGGACTGACGGCTGACGACTCGCGCCGCGGTCACGACGAGGCTGGACGGCGTGACGATACCGACTGACCGCCACACCAAGGCCGCGAGCGCTGTCGCGGACGCCGTCCGCGCCGAAGCGCTCACCAAGATCTACGGCACCGGGGACACCGCCGTGCGCGCGCTCGATCACGTCGACGTCAGCTTCCGCGCCGGGCGGTTCACCGCCATCATGGGCCCGTCCGGATCCGGCAAGTCCACGCTCATGCATTGCCTGGCCGGGCTCGACGCCGCCACGTCCGGGCGCGTGGTGCTCGGCGGAACCGACCTGAGCGGGCTCGACGACACGGCGCTGACGCTGCTGCGCCGCGACCGGGTCGGCTTCGTCTTCCAGGCGTTCAACCTGCTGCCGACGTTGGACGCGAAGGCGAACGTGCTGCTGCCGCTCCGCCTGGCCGGCCGGCAGCCGGAACCGGAATGGTTCGACACGGTGGTCGACGTCCTCGGCCTACGGGACCGCCTCGGTCACCGCCCCAGCGAACTCTCCGGTGGCCAGCAGCAACGGGCCGCCATCGCCCGCGCCCTGATCACCCGGCCCGACGTCGTCTTCGCCGACGAGCCGACCGGGAACCTCGACTCCCGCTCGGGCATCGACGTGCTCGACCTGCTGCGCACCAGCGTCCGCGACCTGGGCCACACCGTCGTGATGGTCACCCATGACCCGGCTGCAGCCGCCTACGCCGACCGCGTCGTCCTCCTGGCCGACGGCCGGGTCGCGGGCGAGATCGACGAACCGACCGTGGACACCGTCATCGACGGCTTGCGCGAGTTGGGAGGCTGACCATGTTCGGGATCACGATGGCGCGGCTACGCGCGCACCCACGGCGGCTCGTCCTGACCACGGTGGTCGTGGTGTTGTCCGTGGGGTTCACCGCCGGAACCCTGATCCTGGCCGACTCGCTGAACCAGGCCGCCTCCCTCCAGGAGATGCCGGACGCGAAACACCTGGAGGTCCCGCTGTTGATGCTCGGCGCCGTGGCGCTGATCGTCGCTGCGTTCGTCATCGCCAACACGTTCCGCATCCTGGTCGCCCAGCGCACTCGGGAACTGGCGCTGCTGCGTACGGTCGGGGCGACCCGACGGCAGGTACGCACGGGCGTGCTGGTCGAGTCCGCGGTGGTCGGGGCGCTCGGCAGTGCGGCCGGGCTGGCGTTGGGCGCGGTGAGTGCCGCCGGCATCGGGCGGGCACTCAGCGCCGATCACGGGTCGATGCCGTTGGTGGTCTCAGCCTCCACCGTCGTCGCGTCGATGCTGGTCGGGATGCTCGTGACGGTCGGGTCCGCGGTCGCGCCCGCGGCCGCGGCGACCAGGGTGGCGCCGCTGGCCGCGGTACGCGCGGTGCCGGACGGGGTGGACAGCCCGGGCGCCAGGCGCCGGCAAACCGGCGTCGGGCTCACGTTGATCGCCGTCGGTGTCGCCGGGCTGGGCCTGGGCGTGTCGGTGGGGCTCGGGGCCGGCATCGTCGTGGTCGTGTTCGCTGCTGCCGTGTGTTTCCTGGGCATCCTGCTGCTCGGGCCCCGGATCGTGCCGCCCATGCTGCGCATCACGGGGGCGCTGGCGGGACGAGCTGCCGGGCGGGGGCGGTCCACGGTGGAGCTGGCGACGGCGAACTCGGTACGCCATCCACGGCGGGCGGCGGCGACGTCAGCGGCGCTGATGATCGGGGTGACCATGGTGATCGGTTTCGTCACCGTCGCCGAGTCCGCCCGGGCCAGCGTCGGTGTCGTGCTGGACGCGCGGGTACCGGCCGATTTCGTGCTGAGTCCGGTCGAACCCGGGGGCCTGTCCGACGAGGCGATCCGCGCCGTCGACGACCTGCCTGAGACCGGCGCGAGCGTGGAGCTCTACACCGCGATCGTCGACACCGGGGAAGTGGGCACGGTGGAGGTGCTCGGTACCGACCTCCAGCGCTGGGCGCAGATCGCCCAGCTGGACGGCGACGGAAACATCGCCGACATCGCGGCCGGTGACGTCGCGATCGACGGCGGCACGGCCGACGAGTTCGGGCTCGGCGTCGGTGACACCGTGACCGTCTTCGGCCAAGAGTTGCCGATCGGCTACATCGTGGACACCCGGACCATGTACCACACGGGCTTGGTCCTGGCGCCGGCGACGTTCCGGGCCTTGGCGCCGGAGGCGGCGTCGGGGCCGGAGTACTTCGCCGTGGACACCGCCGACGGCGTGTCCCCGTCGCGCGCGCACGCTGCCATCGAGGAGACGTTGCAGGCCTGGCCGGACATCATGCTCCGCAACCACGTCGAGGCCAAGGAACGGTTGAACCGCGGCCTCGACCAGACCGTCAGCGTCGTCGTGGCCATCCTCGGTGTCGCGGTGATCATCGCGGTCATCGGGATCGCCAACACGCTCTCGCTGTCGGTGCACGAACGGCGGCGCGAGATCGGGGTGTTGCGGGCGGTCGGCCTGACCAAGGCCCAGACCATGCGCCTGCTCGGTGTCGAAGCCGTGTTGACCGCGCTCGTGGGGGCGTTGACCGGGGTCACCGTGGGGGTGGGGTTCGCGTTCGCGGCGGTGCTCAGCATGGAGCGGATGATCTTCGTGGTGCCATGGGGCTACGTAGCGCTGACCTTCGTGGTGGCCGGAGCGCTCGGCGCGGTGGCCGCACTCGGTCCCGCGCGCCGTGCCGCCCGGATGTCACCGGTGGTCGCGCTGGCAACGGAATGATCGGGTTCGCCGTTCGAGGTTGGTCAGATGTTGCGTTGGCCGATGGTGAAGCGGCCGTGGTCGACGATCATGGGTCAGTTGTGGCGCTCTGGCTGCTGATCATGGGTCGCCTACGGCGTCATCGCGCCGGTACCGACTCATGATCACCGGATCGTCGACCACGATCTTCGCTTAGCCTTGTCGTTTGTGAGCGAGGAACGTCCGGCCCGTCTCGAGGTGGGCGTGGTCGGGACCGGCCGGGTCGGAGCCGTCCTCGGCGCCGCCCTGGCCGAGGCAGGGCACCACGTGGTCGCCGGGTACGGAGTCTCATTGACCAGCCGCACCCGAGCCGGAGCCTTGTTGCCCGGGGTGCCGCTGGTCAGCGTCGACGAGGTGTTCGCCCGGTCGGGGCTGGTGTTGCTCACCGTGCCCGACGACGTGTTGCCGGCCCTGGTCGACGGGTTGGCGAACACCGCCGCGGTGCGGGCGGGACAGCTGATCGCGCACACCAGCGGCCGGTACGGCATCAGCGTGCTCGACCCCGTGACGCGCGCTGGCGCGCTGCCGTTGGCCCTGCACCCCGCGATGACGTTCACCGGCACGTCGGTGGATCTGCAGCGCCTGGCCGGCGCGACCTTCGGGGTCACGGCCCCCGAGCCGTTGTGGCCGGTGGCCGAGGCGCTCGTGGTCGAGATGGGATCCGATCCCGTCCGGATCGCCGAGGAACACCGGCCGCTGTATCACGCAGCGCTGGCGCACGGCGCCAATCACCTGGTGACGCTGGTGAACGACGCGATGGACCTGTTGCGGGTGGCTGACGTGGCCGAACCGGACAAGGTCCTGGGGCCGCTGCTGTCGGCGGCTCTGGACAACAGCATGCGCCAGCAGGACGACGCGCTCACCGGGCCCGTGGCGCGCGGCGATGCTGGCACCGTCGCCAGCCACATCCGGTACATCGACCAGACGTTGCCCGAGGCCACGGGCGCCTACGTGGCGCTGGCGCGGCGCAGCGCGGCTCGGGCCCTCGCGGCCGGACGGCTGAAGGCGAGCGACGCCGAGGCGCTGCTCGACGTGCTCGCCGACGTCCCTCGGGAACCACCGCGATGACTTCGGCTAGTCAACGAGAAATGTTATCGTGCGGCGGGGGCGACTGATGATCGACAGATGCACTCGACTCACGGAGCGACGTACGTGCAACGGACGACCAAGCGCCACTGCCGCGGCGCGGTCATTGCCGTGGCCGCTGCGTCGGTCCTGCTCGCCGGCTGCGGCGGGAACGATGAACCCGCCGGACTCGATGCCGACGCGTCGGCGTCCAGCACGCCGGAGGACACTGCAGCGCCGGACGACTCCCCGGCGGAATCCGAAGGGGGCGACCCCACTGCCGCGGCCACGCCGACGACCCACGAGTTCGCCGACGCCGGTGTGACCGTGGTGGCGCCTGCGGCGTCGTCGCCGGCTGAGGAGGCCGCCCTGGCCACCTACGTCGAGTTCGCCCACCAATGGCGCAAGTCGCTCCATGATGCCCAGCTCAGCGAGATGCTGCCAGGCCTCGCGGCCCCGTCCATCGTCGAGAGCGTCAAGGATTCGCTGGATTACCAGACGAAGAACGGCATCCGTTATGGCGGCGAGATGGTCATCGAGCCGACCATCGAGAACAGCGGCGACAACGTGGTCATCCTCGGGGGATGCGTCGACGGCTCGGGTATGACGCTGATCGATGACGGTGAGGAGCGCCCGCCGGACGGCGTCGAAGAGAACCCGCTGATCCCGATGAACGTCGTGATCGGGAACAGCGGTGCTGGGTGGATGGTGAACGAAAACACACTGCACGAGGACGAATCATGCTGACGAAACGACACCTGGCGCCGCTGCGCGTCACCGTTCTGGGAGCTACCGCGGCGTTGGTCGCCTCCGTGGGTGTCACCGCCGCCGTCACGCCGGCCACTGCTGACCAGTCGCTGCAGTGCGGCATCAGCGGCTGCGGCAACGACGACGATGACGGCGGTTCCACCCCTGGCGTCGAGGACGGCGCCGTGAGCATCCGAGTGTGGGGAACCGCCACCACCGGAGGCCGCGACGGTTACGACCTGCCGCCCGAGACCGTCGTCGTGCTGCCGCCATGCCGCTACATCCAGGGCTTGACGGGCAAGGAGTACTACGACCACGTCGAGAAGTTCGGCAACGGCCGCGACACCGAAGGCCGGCCCATCCCGCCGTACGAGGGGTACGAGAAGTACAAGGACGACACCGAGGGTCACTGGTGGGGAGGCATGTGCGACAGCGGTGACTTCGACGGCGACCTCGACGAGTTCTTCGACTACTCCGACGAGTGGTTCGACGAGAACGAAGGTTTCTACGTCGAGGCCGGCGACCCGCCGCCGGTGCCGCCGATTCCGCCCGAGGTGCTCGTCGAGGTCGCCTACGACGAGATGACCCTGCCCGAGCCCGAGATCGGCTGGAACCCGAAGCGCGACGGCGACGGCGCCACGTTCGTCAACGTCGACACCTGGCTCTGGCTCGACGACGGCCCGGTGGCGCTCGAGATCAACGCCGAGGCCGGCGACAACGTCGCGCGGGTCGAGGCCACGCTCGGGTCGATGAACTTCTCCGCGCCGAACGCCGCGCCGGTGTCCTGTAGCGGTACGGGGGTCGAGTGGAGCCCGGGCGCGGCGTCCACCGACTGCGCCCTCGTGTTCGAACGCTCCAGCGCGAACCAGCCGGGACAGGTGTCGCGAGTGACCGCCGAGAGCCACTGGGACATCGAGTGGTTCGCCAACGGCGAGCCCCGGGGCGCCCTCGACCCGCAGACCACGACGGCGACCTTCGACGTCCCCGTCGCGGAAGTGCAGACAGTCGTCACCGAATGAACCAAGCGACGGCGCCGGCCGTCACGCGCACACGCGACGAACTGGTCGATGCCCTCTCGGCCAGCGAGACGGCCAGCGCCGTCGTCATGACGCTGGGCGCGTTGCACGACGGCCATCGGGCGCTCATCTCGGCAGCGCGCGAGACCGTCGGCGCCGACGGCACCGTGATCGTCACGATCTTCGTGAACCCGTTGCAGTTCGGCGCGGACGAAGATCTGGACCGGTATCCACGCACGTTGGACGCCGACCTGGCCGTCTGTGCCGACGAGGGGGTCGACGTCGTGTTCGCCCCTGGCGTCCGCGACGTCTACCCCGACGGCGAACCGCAGGTGAGCATCGATCCGGGCCCGTTGGCACTTGAGCTCGAAGGGGCCTCGCGCCCCGGGCACTTCGCCGGCGTGCTGACGGTGGTGGCGAAACTGCTCAACCTGACGGTGCCGACGTTTGCGATGTTCGGTGAGAAGGACTACCAGCAGTTGACGCTCGTGCGCCGGATGGTCACCGATCTGGAGATGCCCTACGAGATCGTCGCGGTCCCCACGGTTCGTCAGGCCGATGGGCTCGCGCTGTCCAGCCGCAACCAGTACCTGTCCGCGCAGCAGCGCCGCCAAGCCGTGGTGTTGTCGCGGGCGTTGACCGCGGGCGCCGATGCTGCGACCGGTGGCCGAGCGGCCGTGCTCGCCGCGGCGCGGGCCGAGCTGGACACCGAGCCCGGCGTCGAGGTGGACTATCTCGAGCTCCGCGGGCCCGACCTGGAACCCGAGGTCGAGCACGGGCCGGCCCGGCTGTTGGTGGCCGCCCGGGTGGGAACCACCCGGCTCATCGACAACGTCGCGGTCAATCTGGCGTGACGGACCATGTCCGAGGCGGCGTAGGCTTCTTCGGCGTGACCGGACTACGCGTGGCCCGCCAGCTACCGGCAGAGCAGCCTGGGTGGACGGTGTCGGCCGACGTCGTCGTCGTCGGCAGCGGCATCGCCGGGCTGACCGCAGCGCTCGAAGCGCGCAAGGCCGGGCGGGTGCTGTTGGTCACCAAGACGCGGCTCTCCGACAGCGCGACGGCCTGGGCTCAAGGTGGTATCGCCGCGGCGCTCGGACCCGAAGACAGCCCCGATCAGCATCTACAGGACACGCTGGTGGCCGGGGTGGGATTGTGCGACGAGGCCGCGGTACGCACGTTGGTCACCGAGGGGCCGCGCCGGGTCCGGGAGCTGGCCGCGCTCGGCGCGGAGTTCGAACGCACCGCCGACGGCGCCATCGCACTCACTCGCGAGGGCGGTCACGGGCAGGACCGCATCGCTCATTCCGGCGGCGACGCCACCGGGAAAGAGATCTCCCGTGCCCTGCTCGATGCGTTGCACGCCGTACGCGAAGACCCCGCGATCGACGTCTACGAGCACGCGTTGATGACCGACGTGCTCACCGATGCCAGCGGGCGTGCCTGCGGGGTCGGCCTGCACGTGCTCGGCGAGGGCCGCCGCGGCGGCATCGGCGCCGCCCTGGGCCGCGCGGTCGTGCTCGCGACGGGCGGGCTCGGGCAGGTGTACGCGTCGACCACCAACCCGTCGGTGGCCACCGGCGACGGCGTGGCCGCGGCGCTGCGTGCCGGTGCCGAGGTGGCCGACCTGGAGTTCGTCCAGTTCCATCCCACCGTGCTGTGGCTCGGCCGCTCGGCGAAGGGACAGCAGCCGCTGATCTCGGAGGCGCTGCGCGGTGAGGGCGCGGTGCTGCGCGACGTGGAAGGGCGGCGGTTCATGCTCGGCCGGCACGACCTCGCCGAGCTCGCTCCGCGTGACGTCGTCGCCAAGGGCGTGGTGACGGCGATGGCCGAGACCGGTGCTGAGCACGTCTGGCTCGACGCCCGGCATCTGGGCGCCTCGTTCGTCGAGGAACGCTTCCCCACCATCGTGGCGCGCTGCCGCTCGTTCGGTATCGATCCGGCTCGAGACCTGGTTCCGGTGGCCCCGGCGCAGCATTACGCCAGCGGCGGCGTCCGCACCGACTGGCGGGGACGGACCACGGTGCCCGGCCTCTACGCCTGCGGCGAGGTGTCGTGTACCGGCGTGCACGGCGCCAACCGGCTGGCGTCGAACTCTCTGCTCGAAGGTCTGGTGTGGGGCCATCGGATCGCTGCCGACCTCGTCGAGACCCTCGCCGACGCGCACCCGGGCGATCCCGTCGACCGCGGCGGCAGCCAGGTCCTGCTCGACGCCGACGCCCGCCCGTTCATCCAGTCGGCCATGACCACCGGCGCCGGGGTCGTCCGGTCGGAATCCTCACTCACGACACTGGCCGCGCGGCTCGCGACCCTGACGACTTTGGCCGACGGGCCGGATTCCACCGTCGTACCGGCGCCGGATTCGTGGGAGACCACCAACCTGCACGCGGTGGCCGTTACGCTCGGTCGGCATGCCGCAATTCGTGAAGAGACACGGGGCGGACATTGGCGTGCGGACTTCCCGGAACGTGATGACGAACGCTGGCGCGCCCATTTGGTCAGCGTCGTCGACGCGGACGGTGTCCTGACGACGAGATATGAGCCGATGAAGGAGTCAGCATGAGTGTGCCCGAGCCCGTCGTTCTCGCCTTGCGCGAGGCGGGCCTCGATCCGCTGTACGTCGAAGACCTGATCCGGGCCACAGTGGAGGAAGATCTCGGTGGCGGCGCCGACGTCACGTCGCAGGCCACCATCGCCCCGGACCAGCGAGCCAGTGCCGTGCTCGAAACCCGCGAGGCGGGCATCGTCGCCGGACTGCCGGTCATGGAGGCGGTTTTCGCCGCGGTCGCCGGCGACGACGTGGAGCTGGAGCGGCACGTCGCCGACGGGGACGCCGTCGGGGCCGGTTCGAAGATCCTGAGCGTGCATGCCCGTACGCGGCATCTCCTGCTCGCCGAGCGCACGGCGCTCAACCTGGGTAGCCGGTTGTCGGGCATCGCCACCGCGACCCGGCGGTGGGTCGAGGCGATCGCTGGTACCGGCGCGGTCGTGCGCGACACGCGCAAGACGATGCCGCTGATGCGCCCCCTGGACAAGTACGCCGTGCGGGTGGGCGGCGGACAGAACCACCGCTCCACGTTGTCGGAGTCGGCGCTGATCAAAGACAACCATGTGGCGGCGGCCGGTAGCGTCACCGCGGCCTACCAGGCCGTGCGTACGGCTCACCCGGACTTGCCCATCGAGGTGGAGGTCGACGACGTCGCGGACGCGATCGCCGCCGTCGAGGCCGGAGCCGAGCTCGTCCTGCTGGATAACTTCACCGTCGACCAGGTGGTCGAGGCCGTCGAGGCCGTGGACGGCAGAGCGCGGCTGGAAGTCAGCGGCGGGCTGACCGTCGAGCAGGCGCCGGCGTATGCCGCCACCGGCGTGGATTACCTGGCCACCGGCGCGCTGACGCATTCGGTGCGTGCCTTGGATCTGGGCCTCGAGGTCGTGGCCGTGGCCGGAGGTCAGTGACGACGATGCTGCTCGCGATCGACGTCGGTAACACCGAAACTGTCGTCGGGCTGCTCGACGGGACGACCATCGCCCGCCACTGGCGCGTGGCCACTGAGGCACGCCGGACGGCGGACGAGATCATGGTGCTCCTGCGCGGGCTGTTCGACGGCGGTGACGACGTCGACGGCATCGCTGTGTGCTCCACGGTCCCGGCTGTGCAGCGCGAGATGCGCCAGCTGATCCAGCGCTACTTCGACGACGTGCCGTCGTTGTTGGTGGAACCGGGTGTGCGCACCGGGGTCCCGGTGCTCATGGACAACCCGCGCGAGGTCGGCACCGACCGCATCGTGAACTCGCTGGCGGCCACCCACTTGTATGGCGGCCGGCCGTGCATCGTGGTGGACTTCGGCACCGCGACGACGTTCGACGTCGTCTCCGCGCGGGGCGAGTACGTCGGCGGTGCCATCGCTCCGGGGATCGAGGTGTCGCTGGAGGCTCTGGGCAAGGCAGGCGCGCAGCTACGGCGGGTCGAGCTGGTGCGGCCCAGGTCGGTGATCGCGAAGAACACCGTCGAGGCCTTGCAGTCCGGGGCGCTGTACGGCTTCAGCGGTCAGGTCGACAACATCGTCACCCGGATGGCCGCCGAGCTCGGGGTGGGGCTCGACGGGCTGACGGTCATCGCCACCGGTGGGCTGGCGCCGTTGGTCCTGGACGAGTCGACGACCATCGACGAACACGAGCCGTTGCTGACTCTCATCGGGCTGCGCCTGGTGTTCGACCGGAACCACCAGTGATGTCACCCACCGGACCGAGGTGTTGCAGCTTGTCCGGGTTGATGACGTTGTGCAGCGCCTGAATCCGGTTGTCGGCCACGATCAAGGACATCACGCCGACAACTCCGTCATCGGTGTGCACCGCGATTCCCGGCGCACCGTTGACGTGTACGAACTCGTACCGCACGGTCAGCCGATCGCCATACCGGACCAGGCCCGCGAGGAACCGGGCCACCTGGAGAGACCCGGTGACCGGAACGCGCCGGGCCGGTGCCTGACCGCCACCGTCGCCGTGGAACATGACGTCGTCAGCCAGCAGGCGTTCGAGTTCGTCGATGTCGCCGGTACGGCAGGCGCGCAGGAACTCTTCGGCCAGCCGATCGCGCTGTTCGCGGGACGGCTCGAATCTGGGCCGGCGCTCCTCGACACTGCGGCGGGCGCGCGTCATGAGCTGGCGGCAGTTGGCCTCGCTGCGTTCGACGATCCGGGTGATCTGCTCGTAGTCGTACTGGAAGACCTCGCGGAGCAGGAACACCGCGCGTTCGAGGGGTGAGAGCGTCTCGAGTACGACGAGGAACGCCGACGACAGCGTGTCGGCGGTCTCGGCGCGCATCGCAGGCTCGTCGCCGCTGGTCAGCCATGGCTCGGGGAGCCACGGTCCCACGTAGCGTTCTCTCCTGACGCGCGCGGAGCGCAGGGCGTCGATGGCCAGTCGAGTGGTGACCGTGGTGGCGAATGCCTCGGGGGACTCGATCTGCGTGCCGGTGCTCGCGGCGGTGTGCATCCGGACGAATGCGTCCTGGACGACGTCCTCGGCCTCGGCGACGCTGCCGAGCATGCGGTAGGCGATGGAGAACATCAGCGGCCGCAGCGAGTCGTGGACTACTGCGAGGTCGGTCACATCTGAATACAACCACGGGCTCGGATGTCACAGGGGCGCCGGCCGTCTCGTCGGCCGGGGTGAGAAGGGAGATCTCACCATGCGTATCTTTCTGGCCGGAGCCACCGGCGTCATCGGTCGCCGTCTCGTCCCTCTGTTGGTCGCGGCTGGGCACGAGGTCGTCGGCACGACCCGGTCGGCGAGCAAGGCAGACGAGTTGCGCGCCGCGGGAGCCGAGCCGGCCGTCCTCGACGCGCTGGATCGTGACGCCGTGCTGAAGGCGGTCGATGCCGCCGCACCCGACGTCGTCGTGCATCAACTCACCGCCATCGACAAGACCGACTTCAAACACTTCGACCGTGCGTTCGCCTTGACCAACCGGCTGCGCACCGAAGGGCTGGATCATCTGCTGGCGGCCTCACTCGCGGCGGGGGCACGCCGCTTCGTGGCCCAGAACTTCATCGGGTGGTCCAACGAGCGCAGCGGCGAATCGGTCAAGACCGAGGACGACCCGCTGGCCGCCGCCCCCGCCGGAGAGTCGAGCGAGTCGCTGGCCGCGATCAAGTACATCGACCAGACGATCACGACGACACCCGGCATCGAGGGGTTGTCGTTGCGTTACGGCTTCTTCTACGGTCCCGGCACCAGCCTGGGGATCGGCGGCGAGAACGTCGAGATGGTCCGAAAGCGGCAGTGGCCGATCGTCGGTGGAGGCGCCGCGATCTGGTCGCTGATCCACATCGACGACGCAGCGCGAGCGACGGTCGCGGCGATCGAGAGGGGAGCGCCGGGCGTGTACAACATCGTCGACGACGACCCCGCACCGGTCCGCGACGTGGTGACCGTTCTCGCCGATGCCATCGGCGCGAAGCCGCCACGGCGGGTGCCGGTGTGGATGGCGCGTCCGATGCTCGGCGGCTTCGGCGTGGCCGCGATGACGTCGCTGCGCGGATCGTCGAACGCGAAGGCGAAGCGTGAACTCGGGTGGAAGCCGGAGTACTCGAGTTGGCGTGAAGGCTTCCGAACCGCGCTCGGCTGATCTGGCAAACCGGCCCGATACGATCGCCGCGTGGCAGTTCCGGCGCCGTACGACGAATGGTTTGGCCCACAGGCTTTCGACGCCACTTACGGGTACGACGAAGCCGGCCTGCGACGGGTAGGCGCACCGCCGGAGCCGGCCGGCTTCGCCGAGTTCTGGTCCGATCTGTACCGGGCGGCCATGAAGGTCGACCCGGCAGCGTCGGTCCGGCCGGTTCCAGGCCCGCCGGGCCTGGACGTGTTCGACGTCGAGTTCACGTCGCTGGGAGACGTCCGGATCGGTGCGTGGCTGGTCGTGCCGGCCGGCCGCGAGGTCCGGACCGCGGTGGTGGTCGGGCACGGCTACGGTGGCCGCAGCGCGATCGACCTGGACTTCGTCCCCGACGGCGCTGCCGCCATCTTCCCGGTGGCCCGCGGGCTGCCAACGCGCAGCTTGGTGGACGGCATCCCGTCCACCGGAGCCGAACACGTGCTGCACGGCATCGAGTCGGCGTCGACCTACGTTCACGGCGGTTGCGCTGCTGACATCTGGTGCGCGGCGACGGTCCTGCTCGATGCGTTGCCCACTTCTGTTGTGCGGCTGGGTTATGTGGGCGGCAGTTTCGGTGGGGGCATCGGTGCTCTGGCCTTGCCGTGGGACGAGCGCTTCACGGCCGGCGCCTTGTACGTGCCGAGCTTCGGCAACCACGACCTACGGTTGACGATGCCGTGCACCGGCAGTGGGGAGTCGGTGCGCCGGTATGTGGCCGCGCATCCGGAGGCTCGTGAGGTGCTGCGGCTGTTCGACGCCGCCACCGCTGCGCTCCGGCTGCGGATTCCGATGTTGGTCGCTCCTGCCCGGTGGGACGGCGCCGTGCCGCCTCCGGGACAGTTCGCCGTCCACAACGCCGTCGCCGGGCCGCGCGAGACTTTCGTACTGTCCGCTGGTCATGCGTCCTACCCCGGTGAGGAAGAAGAGCACGACCGGCTGGCTGCTGCGGTGCGCGATTTCCTCAGCAGATAACTCTTGGCTGGGGTTGTCGTTGTGCTGGTCGCGTTGGGTTCGTGATCGTTTTGTGATGGCTTGGCTGCAGCTTGACGGTAGTGATTCGAACATGTGTCTGGTAGCGTGTGGGCATGTTCGACAGTTGGGACGATCAAGACGACGGGCCGGGTGGGTGTCTGCCTGGTCCGGAGGTTGTCCCGGCTGTTCCTGACTATTTGGCTGCGCGGGATGCGGCCTGGTGCCCGGATGATGATGCCGCGGTCGTGGGTCTGCCCGGCGAGGTCGACGGTGGTGTTGGCCCGGCTGAGGGTGATGGGGTTGATCCGGGGGTGTGGCGGGACCTGGTCGCGGCGGTTGATGGTGGGTCGTGGCTGGTGGCGCCTGATGAGGGTGTGCCGGTGGTGATGGTCGCTGACGGGCGGGGTCGGCGGTATCCGACGGTGGCCGGGGTGACACCGGGCGCCGACCTGGCCGACGCGCTGGAGCGCCTCACCACCGCTGCGGGGGCGAGTGGTGGCGTGACCGGGTCTGGTTTCCCGTCTGGCGTGTCGTTGTCGGGGGTGGGTGATGTGGAGTTGGGTGAGGTGGTGGGGGCGTGTCAGCGGTTGGGGTCGTGGGCGCGTGCGGTGCAGGCGGTGGTGGTGGGTGAGTTGTCTCGG